>NZ_JBQDLF010000015.1:0-67384 GCF_052095815.1 Brachybacterium sp.
TCCTCGAATCAGGAGGCTTCAGAAACCAGCTACACCCTCGGATGCGATGAGCCATTTATCCACAAATTCATCCACAGTCTCGACGGCAGGGGCGCAGGTTTTTGCGACGTCGTCGATGGGGAGCGCGGTGCCGGTGCATCGTTGCAGGTTGTGAGGGTGCTCAGGTCGGTTCAAGGGGATGCCGGGGGCGGCAAGCACGTTATCCACATTTCTCGGACGGGGTTTCGATTCTGGGCCGAACCGGGAAGAATGGAGGCATGTCGACAGCGAATATTCCGGAGTCCTCGCAGGAGCATCCCGCTCCCGAGGCGCTCCTCGCTGCGCTTCGTGAGGCAGGCCCCACCGGTCTCGCGGAGCTGATCGGGGATACCGACTTCCTGCTCTCCGCCATCGCAGCCACCCCGAGACGGATGTTCACGCCCGGTGCGCGACCGCGCGGTACGTACAAGAACCTGCTCGACAAGATCCATGAGGCGCGCAGCTCTCTCGACGCCCTCGAGGCACGCGCCGTGGTCGCGCTCGCCGAGGCGACCACCCGTGACCAGGTGCAGGCCGCGCGTGACGATGCTGCCCACGAGAACTCCTTTCTCCCACCGCTGGACCGGCTGATCCGGCAGGCCGACGCCAGGACCGCACGGGATGTTTCATTGGCCACCAGGCGCTCGCCGTCGACGACGAAGAGGACCTTGACGTCTGCGCGGCGCCTCATCGGCGCCATGCCCCGCATGCTCCAGTCTCTGGCCGGGGGGAAGGTCACGGCCACGGTCGCCTATGCGATCGCCTCCGCAACGGGGCCGCTCGATGACCGGCAGCGCCGCCAGGTCGACGAGGACCTCTTCGCGCGACTGCCGCGGATGGACGGCGCCGGAGTGAAGCGATGGCAGAAAGCTGTCGCCCAGGCCATCGCTGAGCTCGATCCTCACGGTGCCGCCGGTCGTCACCAGGCGGCGCGCAAGAACCGGCACGTGAACTTCACCCCGGGCGAGCACGGCATGGCGACCGTCAGCGCGTACCTGCCGGCCCTCGACGCGAAGCTCGTCCATAAACGGCTCTCCCTCGAGGCGGAACGCCGACGGGCCGACGGTGCTCGGCAGGGCCATGGCGCACTGATGGCGGATGCCTTCACCGACACACTGCTCGGGCGGGACAGCGGGATGGAGCCGGTGACGCTCGAGATCGGGCTCATGATGACCGACCGTGCCCTGCTCTCCCCGGACCATGGGGACGTCGCCCATATCGAGGGCTACGGCCCAGTCCCGGCTGAGGCTCTGCGCGAAGAGCTGCGCAACGCGCTCGCCGAGCCCGAGGATCCGGCTGAGGATCGATTCGGACCGGACGGGCCGCAGCTGCGGGTCGTCCTGCGGCGTCTGTACCTCCATCCCACCGCCGGGGAGCTGGTCGCCGTGGAGTCTCGGGCCCGGGAGTTCCCGGCTGCCCTGAAAAGGTTCCTGAACTGGCGTGATGGCACCTGTCGTGCCCCGTACTGCGATGCGCCCCTGCGCCATCACGACCACATCGTGCCGGCGAGCAAGGGTGGCCCCACCAGCGTGGACAACGGTCAGGGCTCCTGCGCGTACTGCAACCTCGCCAGAGAGGACGACGTCGCCCGGGTCGAGCGTGTCGAGGACCCGGAGCTCCCCGGCCACCTGGTGGCCTGGACCGGACACGGAGGCACGACGGTCATCACCGCCGCGCCGCCGCTCGGGCCGATCGCGCCGGTGGAGGACAGCCGCGTCGATCCCTCCGAATGCCACGATGAGGACCAGGTCGAGCACTCGGAACAGGACGAGGGCCAGGACAATGGCCGGGGCGAGGACCAGGAAGAGCCTGGCGGGATCACCGGCAGCGCCCACGTCGCACCGTGCACGGGTAGCGAGTTGTCGATCAGCTGTCGGATTCCCGAGGGTGACGCCGGGCAGCCCAGCGGATATCCCAGAATGGTCGGACCTCCTCGGGGAAAGCCCGCAAGCGCTGGCGTGCCAGGATGCACCCCACGGGCGACGAAGTCCTGCGACCGGCGCCGTCGTGCGCCGCGACGTCCTGAGACTCGACATCCTGAGACTCGACACTGCGCGCGGCCACCGCGCGCGTCTCGATCTGCTGTGCCGTGGAACCACCGCGTCTCACGTCGTCACCGCCACGCCCTTGCAGCGGGGGTCTCGATCTACTGTGACCTGATGATCCGTCACACCGTTTCCTTCACCCTCGTGCACGCTGCGGACTCCGCAGCGGAGCAGGACTTCCTCACCCAGGCGCCGGCCCTGCTCCGCGAGATCGATGGAGTCGAGGACTTCGCCGTCTCGCGACAGGTCAGCCCCAAGTCGGATTACCGGTTCCAGTTCGCGATGACTTTCGCAGACCAGGCGACCTACGCCGCCTACGATGCGCACCCCGAGCATCAGCAGTTCGTCGCAACGCGGTGGAGCAGCGAAGTCAGCGCCTTCGAGGAACTCGACTTCATCGCTTATCCCTGAAGCATCCGCGCGACGCTCGACAGGACGATGCCCCGGACGCCGACCGCAGTGGTCGGCATCCGGGGCATCGCCGCTGGTCGGCGGATCAGGCTTCCGCGCGCCGCAGCCAGACCGTGGTCGCGCCGGGCAGCTCCTGTGCCGTGCCGTCGGCCGCTGTGAGCGGAGCGCTCGCGAGCAGCACCTCGCCGTCCGGCAGTGCGACCGGCGCGTCACCGAAGTTCGTCACGCTCAACCAGCCGCCGGGCCGCTCGAAGGCGAGGACGTCACCGGTGGAGACCTCCTCGTCCCAGGTCAGCGACTCCTCGCTCTGCAGCTCCCCACGCAGTCGCAGCGCCTCGCGGTACATCTCGAGGGTTGAGCCCGCGACCCCGTCCTCGGCCTCGACCGAGAAGTCCGCGAACCAGGCCGGCTGGGGCAGGTGCGCGCCGCCGGTCCCGAAGCCGAATGAGGAGCCTTCGCGGGTCCAGGGCAGCGGCACCCGGCAGCCGTCGCGGCCCAGGCCGTCGAAGCCGCGATCCTCTGCGGTGGTGCGCCAGAACGCGGGATCCTGCCGCTGTGCATCAGGGATCTCGGCGACCTCGTGCAGGCCCAGCTCTTCGCCCTGGTACAGGTAGGCGCTGCCCGGCAGGGCCAGCTCGAACATCGTCGCTGCACGTGCACGGCGCAGGCCCAGTTCACGATCGATGCCCTCGTCCGGACCGCCGGCGAGCACCCACTCCGCACCCTGCTTCACGTCACGACCGGCGCGCGGGGGCAGACCGTAGCGGGTCGCATGGCGCACTCCGTCGTGGTTCGAGAACACCCAGGTGGTGGATGAGCCCGTCGCCGCCGACTGCGCAAGGTTGTCCGTGACGATGTCGCGGAAGTGTGTCGCGTCGAAGTCCGCCTCCATCAGATCGAAGTTGAACGCCTGGCCCAGGCCCTCGGGGCTCGCGTACTTCGCGCGCCGCTCCGGGGTCTCCACCCAGGCCTCCGCCACGGCGGTGCGTGCCGGGGAGTACTCGTTGAACACGGCGCGCCACTCGGCGTAGATCTCATGGACCTCATCGCGGTCCCACAGCGGGTGGGTGCCGTCCTTGGGCATCGCCTGCAGCTCCGCCTTGCTCGGCAGCACCTCGCCGAGATCCTTGGCGAGCCCGTGCGCCACATCGATGCGGAAGCCGTCGACTCCGCGATCCGACCAGAACCGCAGCGTCCGCCTGAAGTCCTCGTGGACCTCGGGGTGCTTCCAGTTGAAGTCGGGCTGCTCGGTGGCGAAGGAGTGCAGGTACCACTGGCCGTCCGGCACCCGGGTCCAGGCCGGGCCGCTGAAGATCGAGGTCCAGTCCGCCGGGGGCAGCTCCCCGTTCTCGCCCGTGCCGTCGCGGAAGATGTACCGCGCCCGAGCGTTCGAGCCCTGCGGGGAGGCCAGCGCCTCGCGGAACCACTCATGGCGGTCCGAGGAGTGGTTGGGGACCAGGTCCACCACCAGCTTGATGCCGGCGTCATGGAGCGCGGCGACCATCTCGTCGAACTCCGTCAGGGTGCCGATCTTCGGATCGACGTCCCGGAAGTCGTCCACGTCGTAGCCGCCGTCCGCGAGCGCGGAGGGGTAGAACGGGCTCAGCCAGACGGCGTCGACGCCGAGCTGCTGCAGGTAGGGCACGCGGGAGATGATCCCGCCCAGGTCACCGATGCCGTCGCCGTTGCTGTCCGCGAAGGAGCGCGGGTAGATCTGGTAGACGGCCGCCTGGCGCCACCAGTCGGCGTCAGCCTGCTGGTCGGCGGGAACGGTCAGGGAAGGAGTGGTCACGGTCGAGGAACCTCCGGGTTCTGCGGGTGGTGGGTGAAGAACGGGTGTGAGGGGAAAGAGTCGGGTGGGGAAGCGGCAGGTGGGCAGGCCGCGCCGGGGCGTCACGAAGGGTGGCCGACGCCGCCGGCCGCCCTCGGGCTCGCCCGCTACTTGATGGCGCCCTGGGTCAGGCCGGACATGACCCAGCGCTGCGCGAACAGGTAGACGATGATCGCCGGCGCCATCGCCATCAGGTACGAGGCGAAGGCGACGTTGTAGCTGTTGCTGAACTGGGTCTGGAACATGTTCTGCAGCACCGGGATGGTCTGCAGCGTAGGGTCCGAGATGATCAGCGACGGCATCATGAAGTCGTTCCACGAGGCGATGAAGGCGAAGATGCCCACGGTCGCGCACATCGGTCCCAGCAGCGGCAGGATCAGCTTCCAGAACACCTTCCAGGTGCCGGCGCCGTCCATCCGCATCGACTCCTCCAGCTCGAGCGGGATGGTGCGCAGGAATGCGGTGAACAGCAGGGTGTTGAACGCGAGGGAGAAGGCGATGTGCAGGATCGCGACCCCCAGCGGGTTGTCCAGCCCGAGCATGCCCGTGAGCTGGATCTGGGGCAGCGCCACCACCGGGAACGGGATGAACATCGCCGCCAGCAGGTAGAAGAACGACCAGCGGAAGGCGCGCCGATCCCAGTTGCGCACGATCGCGTAGGCCGCGAGGGACGAGATCACGATCTCGCCGATCACCGCGATCACCGTGATGAAGATCGAGATGGCGAAGCCGCGCGGGAAGTTCGTGAGGTTCCAGGCCTCGACGAAGCTCGAGAACGTGAGCGGGGAGGGCAGGCCGAACGCATTGCCGTCGACCGCCTGCTCGGTGGTCTTCAGTGCCATGTTCACGGTGACGAACAGCGGCACCAGCACGGCCAGCGCGCCCACCATGAGCAGCACGGTGGCGGACCAGTTGGTGCGATCCCGGCCCACCTTCCCGCGGCGGCGGCGCACGGGCTGCGAGGTGGAGGTCGAGGTGGCGGTGGAGGACGTGGGGCTCGGGGCCGCGGCAGCGGCGGAAGTGGTGGTCGACATGATCAGAACGCCGTCCTTCCTCGGGTGATGCGGAGCTGGAGGAGCGCGAGCGCGATCGAGATCAGGAAGAAGACCATCGCGTTCGCCATCTGGTAGGCGTAATCGCCGCCCTCGAACCCGCGGAAGATCGACATCGCCACGGAGCGGGTGGCCACGCCCGGGCCGCCGTCGGTCAGGCCCACGATGATGTCGTAGGCGTTCAGGTAGTTCTTGAATCCCAGGATCGTGTTGATGACGATGAACCCGGAGACCAGCGGCAGCGTGATGTGCCTGACGCTCTGCCAGCCGGTCGCGCCGTCGATCGACCCGGCCTCGTACACCTCGCCGGGGATGGTGACCAGTCCGGCGATGTAGATGAGCATCGTCGAGGGGATCGACTGCCACGCGGTGACGATCACGATCGACAGCCAGGCCCAGTCGGGGTTGGCGAGGATCGAGGTCGACAGGGCGTCCACGCCGATCGCCTGCCCCATGCCCGGGACGGTGTTCGCGAACAGGTACTGGAACACGAAGGCGATGACGATGCCGGAGATGACCATCGGGATCACGTAGATCGTGCGCAGCGCGGTGGTGAAGCGGATCTTCGAGGTCAGTCCCAGTGCCAGTGCGAAGGCGAGGATGTTTACCAGGACCACGGTGATCAGCGAGAAGCCGAGGGTGAAGGTGTAGGAGCCCAGGATCCCCTGGTCGCGGAACATCGCGATGTAGTTGCGGACGCCGATGAACTCCCAGTCGCCGAAGCCGATGGAGTTGGTGAAGCTGTAGCCGAAGCCCAGCACCGCCGGCAGGGTGACCGCGAGGCTGAACAGGGCGAGCGAGGGGAACAGGAACAGGTAGTAGAGGGGGTCGATCCTCCGCTTGCGATGGACGATCGGGGTGCGGGGCCGGCTGGCGCCGCCCGCGTCGGTGGTGCGAGAGGGTGTCGTCGTCGACATCGACGCTCCTTGCTGGTGAGTCATGGCGTGGTCACTCCCGGAAGGCCAGGCGGGCCCAGTCGGCATCCATGCGCGCCAGGACCTGCTCGGCGTCGGCACCGCCGACGATCGACTGAAGGTAGTTCTGGGCCGGGATCGAGTTCGGGATGAACTGAGAGGCCCCCATGTAGAAGCGGCCCTCGTCGTAGTACTGCTGCATCTCCGCGATCCGGTCATCGGTCACCGCCGGGGCGTCCTTGGTGGTGCCGAAGGCGAGGAACTCTGCGTTGTACGGGTCCTGGACCTCGGGCCGCATGAGGAACTGCAGCAGCTCCCGCGCCCCCTCCTGCTCGTTGGCAGCGTCGGGGATCCACAGTGAGAGGTCGATGTTCACGCGGACCTTCCGATCGGCCGGATCGGCGGTCATCGGCAGCGGGAAGGTGCCGAGATCCAGGTCGCCGCCAGCCTTCTCGATCTCTCCGAAGGCCCAGGGTCCCTGGAAGTACATGGCCGCCTGCTCCCGTGCCATCGCCGTGTTGCCATCGCCGTAGGCCCGGCTCGAAGCGTCCGCGTTGAGGTAGGGGATCAGTTCGACCATGCGCTGCACCGGCTCGAGCAAGGTCTTCTGGAATGAGACCTCGGAATCGGGGCCGACGTCCTCGCCGAGCTCGTTCATCTGCTGGTAGAAGGAGCGCACGTCCACGAGCCCGCCGACGGTGTAGTCGAACAGGCCCTGCGCGATCGTCCACGGGTCGAGCAGAGTCGCATAGATGGGCGTGACATCCGCGCTCAGGAGCGTCTCGCAGACGGTCAGGAACTCCTCCCAGGTGGCAGGAACCTCCAGGCCGTGCTCTCCGAAGATCCGTCGGTTGTAGATGACCGACGCGGCGGTCACCGAGTAGGGCAGCACGCTGGTGCGCCCCTCATAGGTGGGATACCAGTCGGCGAGCTCGGCGACGTCCTCGCGGATCATCCCGGCCTCCGGCAGATCGGAGAGGTCCGAGAGGGCTCCGCGCTCCATGAAGCGGCCCATCTCGAGGTTGTAGTTCAGGCAGCCGAGGTCGGGCGGACTGTTGCGCACGAAGCTCGCCGAGAGGTTCGTGGCGATGTCGTGCTGGACGGCGAAGCGGCCCTGGGAGGCGGAGAAATCCGCGGCGAGCTGGCCGAAGTACGGGATCGCCTCCGGTTTGGACTGGTACAGCGTCAGTTGGGAGGAGCCGCTCGCGCTGCCGCAGGCGGCCAGGGCCGCCGCGGTGAGCGCGCCGCCGGCACCTGCCAGCAGGGTTCGTCGGGTGAGGGGGCCGGGCGAGCCGGTCGAGGATGACACCATCGTCTCCTTCGCGAAAGAGTGTGCAGGCTCTCTGGACAGATGCGACCATAGATACATCAAGCGTTATATTTATGGTCTATCGGAAGTATGGAGCGGGGTGGAAGTGATGTCAACCGTCCAGGACCGCGGCGCGAGCTCGCCGCAGCTGATGCGCCGCGCCAACCGGCAGGCGCTGATGCAGCACGCCCTGCGGGCGGAGGCGTTCACCGCGGCCGACGCGATGGCCGCGACCGGGCTCACCCGGGCCACGGTGCTCGGGGTCTGTGCCGAGCTCGAGCAGGCCGGGTGGCTCTACGAGGTCTCCGGTGGCCGCGACGAGGGCATCGTGCAGCGGGGCCGTCCGGCCAGGCACTATGCGCTGCGCGCCGAGGCCGCGGTGCTGATCGGCATCGACGCCGGACAGCACACCCTCAGCGCCCGGGTCGCAGACCTGCATGGGAAGGAGCTCGCGGCCGCGCGATGCGCGATGCACGGCGAGCTCGACGGCACGGATGCTGAGCAGGGGGCTGCTGCGGCCGAGGAACGGGTGGACGCCGTGCGGTCCCTCGTCGACGAGGTTCTCGAACGAGCCGGCGCGAGCGGTCGCCTGCGGCTGCTGACCGTCATCGGCGTCCCCGCCCCGGTCGACTCCTCCGGCCGCTCGCCCGCTGTCGGCGGTGCCTACTGGTCTGCCATGAACCCCGGCTTCGTCGACGCCTTGGACGGCACCGTCGTCGTCGAGAACGATGCGAACCTCGCGGTGCTGGCCGAGCACGCTCTCGCACCCGCCGCACCCGCCGCACCCGCCGCACCCGCCGCACCCGCCGCACCCGCCGGAGCTGTGCCGGGAGAGCGCACCGAGCACCTCGCCGCGCTGCTGATGGGGGAGCGCGTCGGAGCCGGTCTCATCGTCGACGGCGGCCTGCTGCGAGGGGCCGACGGCGGGGCCGGCGAGATGCGCTTCCTCGACACCGTGCTCGGCGACTCCCGCGGGGCCGACGGTGTCGCGGCCCTCGCCCGCCGCTGGAGCCTCGAGGCGCTTACCGCCGGGGCGGTCTCACCCGTTCTCGCGAAGATCCCTGCCGCACGGCTCGCTGCGGAGGACGTCTTCGCCGCCGCTCACGCGGGCGATCTGCTGGCTTGCGAGGTGCTGGACCGGATCGGGGACCGGCTGGCCCGCATCGCCGCGATCCTCTCCAGCCTCCTCGGGGTGGAGAAGGTGGTGGTCGCCGGCGCGATCGCGACGGCCATCGAACCTGTGCTGGCCCACGCCCGCGCCGTCCTGCCCGAGGTCTCCGCGCCCCCGTTCCCGCAGCTGCTGGCCAGTGCACTCGGGCAGGACGTGGTGGTGCGCGGGGCGATCGAGCTTGCGCTGGCCCGCCTGCGCGAGGATCCTCTGGGGCTGCTCTCCACCGATTGACCCACTGACTCACCCACTGACTGACCCGCTGACCGACCGAACCACCGAAGGGAATCACGCACCATGACCGTTGCAGCACCGGAGGGCGCCCAGCGAAAGCTGCGCGCCGGAGTGATCGGCCTGGGCTGGGCCGGCCAGCAGCATGTGGCCGCCTACGCCGCCGATCCCACCGTCGATCTCGTCGCACTGTCCGCGATGGAGGAGCACCTGCTGGAGAGGTTCGGGCAGGAGCACGACGTGCCCGGCCGCTACCAGGACTGGAAGCAGATGATCGCCGAGGCCGAGCTCGACGTCGTCTCCATCGCCACGCCCACGTTCCTGCACGAGCCGATGGCGGTCCACGCCCTCGAGGCGGGCGTGCACGTGCTCACCGAGAAGCCGATGGCCCAGACCGGCGAAGCCGCCGCGCGCATGGTGGAGGCCGCGCACCGCGCCGGCCGGGTGCTCGAGGTGTCCTTCAACCACCGCCAGCGCGGAGATGTGACGGCGCTGAAGGCCGTGGTCGATTCCGGCGTGCTCGGGAACCTCTACTACGCCAAGGCCGGCTGGATCCGTCGTCAGGGCATCCCGGGGCTCGGCACCTGGTTCACCAAGGCGGCGAGCTCCGGTGGCGGCGCGATGATGGACATCGGCATCCACATGCTCGACATGACCCTGCACCTGATGGGCGAGCCCGAGGTCACCGCAGCATCCGCTGCCACCCACGCGGAGTTCGGTCCGCTGGGCCGCGGCGGCTCCGGCTTCGGCATCTCACAGGTCGAGGAGGGCGTCCCCTTCGAGGTCGAGGACCTCGCGACCGCCTTCCTGCGCCTGGACGGCGGCGGCACGATGCTGCTGGAGTCCAGCTGGGCGCAGTGGATCCCGCACGACCTCTGCTACGTCACCCTCTATGGGGCCGACGGCGGCGCCACCATCGAATGGGGCGGCGATCCCACGCACCCGCACCAGGTGCTGAAGGTCTGGACCGAGGTCGCCGGCATCCCTGCCGAGCTGCAGCCGGTGGTGGGTGAGGACGGTCGGCACGCAGGGGCGATCGCGGAGTTCCTCCAGAAGGTGCACTCCGAGGACTGGGTCGCGCACGACGGCTCGCTCGCGTTGCGCCGCGCCCGCGTGATCGATGCCTGCTATGCCTCCGCCAAGGCCGGCGCCGAGGTGGCTCTCGCGCACTGAGCGCGCGTACGCTCCGAGCCCGCGCACGCTCCGAGCCCGCACATTCCTTGCGTGTGCGCACTGGCCCGGGGGTCGCAGCTGCGGAGGATGACAGTACGGGCCGACCACGATGATGTCGTGGTCGGCCCGTTCGCTGTGCAGCCTCGCGCTGTCGCTCGCTGTGCGAGGACGCTGCACCGTCGGCCGGAAGGTCAGTCCCTCGCGGCCGACGGGGCGAGACGGGGGAGGGTCACTCGCCGGGCAGCGGCGGGAGGACGTCGGGGTTCTCCTCGAGCCACTTCTCCACGGCCTCGGCATACTTGCCCTCGCCGAACTCGTTGACGACCATGTCCTCGAGCGAGCCGAACTCCTCATCGGTCAGGGCGGCGCCGGCGATCCACTCGGTGACGTCCGGGAAGTCCGCGCCGAAGCCCTGACGGGCCAGGTGGTGCAGGGCCTCGGCCTCACCGAAGTGGCCCTCGGGGTCCTCGAGTGCCTTCATCGAGTAGGCGGGCATCGCCCAGAACGGGGTCCAGAGCGTGACGACGATGTCCTCCTGGGCATCGATCGCGCTCTCCAGCTCGGTGATCATCGCCGGGGTGGAGGAGGTGATCAGCTCGTAGTCGTCGAGACCATAGCCGGGGATCACGCGCTCCTGAGTGGCCTCGGTGAGACCGGCGCCGGGCTCGATGCCGACGATCCGACCGCCGAAGCGGTCAGCCTGACCAGCCAGCTCGTCGATCGAGGTGATGTCGACGTACTCGGGGACGGCGAGGTTCAGCACCGCACCCTCGTAGTAGGGGACCAGGTCCTCGATGGAGTCGCCGTACTCCTCCATGTAGGAGGCGTGGGTGACCTCGGGCCAGGCCGAGGGGAAGATGTCGACATCGCCCTGGGCGAGGCCCGCGTAGAGCACACCAGCCTCGGTGATCGGCTCGTGCTCGACGGTGTAGCCCATGGCCGTCAGGCGGTTGTCGAGCAGGTAGGCGGTGGACAGGCCGTCGGTCCAGGACGGGATGTAGCCGAGCGTGATGGTCTCGCCACCACCGCCGCCGTTGTCGCTGCTGCCACTGCCGCTGCCGGAGTCGTCGGTGCCGCAGGCCGCGAGGCCCAGGCCCATCAGGCCCGCTCCGCCGCCCAGCAGGGCGGCGCGGCGGGTGAGGGGCCGGCGGACGGCAGCTCGGGGGCTGAAGGGAATGCGTCGGTTCGTCATGATCGGGTCCTTCCGTGGTGATCAGTGGGTGGTCAGAGGTGGGGCGCTGTCAGAGCGCGGCGACACCGGCGGCGCGGGCGCGCTGTGCCAGCGCCTTCTGGGTGAGTGCGACCAGCGAGCCCTTGTAGGCGCCCGGGTTGCCGAGGGCCGCGGTGAGCCGGTCCAGGTAGACGGCCAGCACCACGACGGCGAGGCCGGCCTCCACGCCCAGGGCCAGGTTCTGGGTGGAGATCGCCTGGACGACCTCCTTGCCCAGGCCGTCCGCGCCGACCATGCCGGCGACGACCGCCATGGACAGCGAGAGCATGATGACCTGGTTGACGCCGGCCATGATGGTGGGGACGGCCAGCGGGAGCTGGATGCCGCGCAGGATCTGTCCGCGGGTCGCGCCGAAGGCCTCACCGGCCTCGACGGTCTCGGAGTCGACCTGGCGGATGCCCAGCTCGGTCATGCGCACACCTGGGGGCAGCGCGAAGATGATGGTGGAGAAGACGCCGGGGACGACGCCGATGGAGAAGAAGGTGACCGCCGGGATCAGGTAGACGAAGGCCGGCATGGTCTGCATGAAGTCCATGACGGGCTTGACGATCGAGCTCACCGTGCTGTTGACCGCGGCGAGGATGCCGAGCGGCACCGCGATCAGCACCGCGAACAGGGTGGCGATCAGCACCAACGACATGGTCTGCATCATCGTCTCCCACTGCTCCATGGACAGGACCAGTGCGAATCCGACCAGGGTGGCGACGGCGAGCTTCCAAGAGCGCAGGATCAGGGCGATCAGCGCGAAGATCGGGATCGCGACCAGCGCCGGGACCAGCAGCAGCACATCGGTGAGGCCGCCGATCAGGAGGTCCATGATCGCGCGGAAGGCGTCGAACAGCCAGGAGACGTTCTCCTTGAGCCAGTCGAAGCCGTCGTCGATCCAGTCGCCGAGCGGGATGCGGGGGACGAGGGAGTCTTCCTGCGGGGTCATCGTGCACCTCCCTGCGCATCGTCGGTCTGGGGGGCGACGGCATCACTCCCCGGTGATGGGGTGCTGGTGGTCTGGCCGTTGCCGTTGCCGTTGCCGACGCCCGCCGCCGTGAGCAGCGTGACCCGAGGGACGACGCCGGAGAAGCGACCGCGCTCGTCGACGACGACCAGCGGGCTCAGGTGCTTCGCCGAGAGCGCGAAGAGATCAGCGATCGGGGTGTCCTCGGAGACCACCGGCATCTCGTGGGCCGTGGACCAGGGCAGGTCGTCACGGCCGGCGCTGACTGCCGCGGCGACGTCGTCCTCCCAGAGCACGCCGTGCGGAGTGCGGTCGCGGCGCAGCACCACCAGCCAGGAGTTCTGAGTCGCGCGCAGCATGCGATGCGCAGTGCGGGGACCCTGCCCGTCACCGAGGACCTCGGCGGGCTTCTCCATGATCGCCCCGGCGGTGAGCACGCGGGAGCGGTCCACGTCCTGGATGAAGCGGGCGACGTAGTCGTTGGCCGGCTCGTTGAGGATCTCGTCGGAGGTCCCGACCTGCACGATCCGGCCGTCGCGCATCATCGCGATCCGGTCACCGAGGCGCATCGCCTCGTTGAGGTCGTGGGTGATGAACAGGACCGTCTTGTCCAGGCGCTGCTGGAGATCCACGAGCTGGTCCTGCATGTCGCGACGGATCAGCGGATCCAGGGCGCTGAACGCCTCATCCATGAGCAGCACGTCAGTGCCGGCGGCGAGGGCGCGGGCCAGCCCCACTCGCTGCTGCATGCCGCCAGAGAGGTTGTCGGGACGGTAGCCACCCCAGCCCTTCAGCCCGACCATCTCCAGGGCGGTGTTCGCCTTCTCCTCGCGATCGGCACGGTTCATGCCGCTGATCTCGAGCCCATAGGCTGCGTTCTCGCCGACGGTGCGGTGGGGAAGGAGGGCGAAGTGCTGGAAGACCATCGAGACGCGCGTACGGCGGGCTTCGCGGACCTGCGCCGGGGACATGTCCGAGAGGACGGCGTCACCGATCCGCAGCTCGCCGGCCGTGGCAGGCAGCAGACCGTTGACCATCCGGATCAGGGTGGACTTGCCGGAGCCGGACAGCCCCATCACCACGAAGATCTCGCCGGGGTCGACGCTGAAGCTCGCATCGATCACGGCTGCGGTCAGTCCGTTCTCGCGCAGCTCGCCGCGACTGCGGCCCTGGCGCAGGGCATCGACTCCTCGGGCGGGGCGGCGGCCGAAGACTTTATACAGGCCTTCCGCAGAGATCACTGGAGGCACGTGGGCTCCTTCTTCGGTGGGCGATTGGTGGGCATCCATCGCATCGACGGCGTCCTGTTCCCCCGTTCCGGGGTGCCGGCGCGACTCTGAGACTCTTCGAAGCGTAGGCGTCGGCGCAGACCGAATCAGCCCAGGATCAGGCGTTTTCGTCCGATGGCGGGGTCTGCTGAAGCCGTAGCGGGACGTGGCCGACTATGGGTGGCGAGGAATGAATCGACGCATGGCCTGGAGCGATGCGGGGCTCGAAGTAGTCGCATCGTCCGAGATTCGTCTGTCCGACAATCTGGACATAACTATTCGGTCACGCATGGCGTGGTGCGAAAAGCGCGCTGCCACGGGCGCGAATCCTGTGTCTCAGGTCTCCGGTGCGGCACTCTTTGCCGCTGCCGCTGCCGCTGCCGCTGCCGCTGGCGCTGGCGCTGGCGCCGGCGGGTGGGCCAGGGCGCAGGTTCAGGCGCGGCTCGGGAGATTCTCCGCGAGGAAGCCGACGGTCCGCTGCCAGGCGGCCTCTGCGGCGTCGGCGTGATGGAGCCCCGGATGAGGATTGTCGAACGCATGGCCCGCGCCCTCGTGCAGCTCGAAGCGCACCTGCTCCCGAGTGCCGCCTGCGGTGACCGCCTCGCGGATCTGCTCGACCTGCTCCGCCGGGATGAAAGCGTCGGCGGTGCCGAAGTGGTGCAGGCTCGGCGCCCCCACCAGGGGAGCCCGGTGCAGGAGCGTCGGCAGGGCGGAGCCGTAGTAGCTGACCAGCACCGACGGCGGGCGCTGCTCGTCGGCGGCGGAAGCGGCCGCGGCGAAGGCGAGCCCGCCGCCGTAGCAGAAGCCGAGCAGGCCCACCTGCTCGGAGTCCACGGCGCCGTGCGCCCGCAGCGCACCCATCGCAGCGATCGCGTCGGCCTCCGCGCGCTCCCAGGGCAGTTGCCCGGTCAGGGTGACGCCCTCGGTGAGCCAGGAGTCGAAGTCGTCCCAGTCCTCGAGCCCCACCAGCGGCGGGTCCAGACGGGCGAACAGCTGCGGGGCGAGCACCGCATAGCCCAGCGCGGCGAGGTCCGCGCAGCGCTGCTGCATGTACTCGGACAGGCCGAAGATCTCCTGCAGCACCACGAGCCCGGGCACCGGCTCCTCGAGGTTCTCGGGCAGCCAGAGCAGGCCCGGCAGGTCGCCGGCGTCGGTCGGGATCGGAAGCATCGTCGCACTCACGCTGTGACTGTATCCCGCTCCCGAGCGCCGGGGGCTGCAGAACACGAGTCCCACAGGACCACCGCCGGCGACTCGCAGGAAGGTGACTCGCAGGACTCGGGCCTACTCTGATCTCGACCCGCTCCCATCACCGCTGAGGACCGACCATGACCGCTCTCGAGGATCGCTGGACCGCCGCCTACGCCCCTGGGGTGCGCCGCCATCTGGACTATCCCGCCGGTTCCCTGGTCGACGAGTTCGATGCGTACACGGTGACCTATGCGGAGCAGGCGGCGCTGGACTTCTTCGGCCGACGCACGAGCTATGCCGAGCTCGCCGCCCAGGTGCGGGCCGTGGCCGGGAACCTGCACCGCTTGGGCGTAGGGCCGGGATCGACCGTGGCACTGCTGATGCCCACCTGCCCCCAGCACGTCGTCGCCTTCTACGCCGCGCTGCGGTGCGGCGCGACCGTCGTCGAGCACAACCCGCTCTACCCGGCCCACGAGCTCGCGCCGATGTTCGCCGACCACCGCGCGGAGGTCGCGATCGTGTGGAACGTCGCGGCCGGGACCCTGCAGGAGCTGCCGGAAGAGGTGCGCCCGGGCGCGATCATCGCGGTGGATCTCATCGAGGAGATGCCCCGCGGGAAGCGCGCCCTGCTGCGGCTGCCGCTGAAGAAGGCCCGTGCCTCACGGGACCAGCTCTCCCGGCCCGCGCCGGCCAGCACTCTTCCCTTCTCCGGGCTGCGCCGCGAGGCCGCCCCGGCACCCGCCGCCTCCCGTCCGGCGCGCGAGGACACCGCCTTGCTGCTGTACACCTCGGGCACCACCGGCGCCCCGAAGGGCGTGCCGCTCAGTCATGCCAACCTGATCGCCTCCACCACTCAGGCCCGCGAATGGGTCACGCCCCTGGTCCCGGGCAAGGAGGTGTTCATGGCCTGTCTGCCGCTCTTCCATGTGTTCGGCTGTTCGCTGTCGATGAACGCGGGCCTGACCGTCGGGGCGATGCTGCACCTGATCCCCAAGCCCGAGACCGGACTGATCCTCGATGCGATCAAGCGGCGGCGGCCGACGACGATGATCGCGGTGCCACCGCTGTTCGATCGCGTCGTCACCGGCGCGAAGGAGCGGGGCGTCTCGCTCGAGGGAATCCGCACCGGGATCGCTGGAGCGATGCCGCTGCGACCCGAACTCATCGAGGCCTGGGAGAACGCGACCGGGGGCCTGCTCATCGAGGGCTACGGGCTCTCGGAGTGCTCGCCGATCGTCTGCGGCAACCCCGTCGACAGCACCCGCACCCCGGGCTCGATCGGCATCCCCTTCCCCGACACCCAGGTACGCCTGGTCGACCCCGAGGACCTCGACCGGGATGTGGAGCCCGGTGAGCCGGGGGAGATCCTGGTGCGGGGCCCGCAGGTGTTCTCCGGATATCGCGACCGCCCCGAGGCGACCGCCGAGGCGTTCCATGACGGCTGGTTCCGCACCGGAGACATCGCCCAGGTCGACGAGCGAGGGTTCCTGACGATCGTCGATCGGCTCAAGGAGATGGTGATCACCGGCGGTTTCAACGTCTATCCCTCCGAGGTCGAGGACGCGATCCGTGGGGAGCACGGCATCGAGGACATCGCCGTGGTGGGCGTGCTCGACGAGCAGGGCGCTGAAGAGGTGGTCGCCGCGATCGTCACGCCGGATGGAGTGCTCCCCGACGTCGAGGACCTGCGCCGACTGCTCAAGGAGCGGCTGACGGCCTACAAGGTGCCGCGCCGTTTCCACGTGCTCGCCGAGCTCCCGCGCAATGAGATGGGCAAGGTCCTGCGCCGTGAGGTCCGCGACCGGCTCCAGGAGCTCGACCGCCGACGCCCCCGGCGCTGAGCGCGGCAGTGCTGAGCCGGGCAGTGCTCAGGAGAAGAGCATGAGCGCGTAGACGCCGAACAGCAGCAGGTGCACGGCGCCGTGCACCGCGGTGGTCCGCGGAGCGCTCGCCGAGATCGCGGCGACCGCCAGGGTCACCCCGAGCAGCAGCAGGTTCGTCGGCGATTCCGCGAGCACCACCTCGGTGCCGGTGACCAGCCCGATCACCAGCACCGTGGGGATCGTCAGGGCGAGGGTCGAGACCAGTGCGCCATGGCACAGGTTCACCACCCGCTGCATTTCCCCGTTCAGCGCCGCCCGCACCGCGGTGATCGACTCCGGCGTGAACACGATCATCGCGATCAGCACTCCGCCGAGGGCGACCGGGGCACCGAGCCGCGCCAGGCCGTCATCGAGCAGCCCCGCCATATGGTGCGAGAGCAGCACGATCGGCAGCACGGTCGCGATCAGCAGGGCGGCGCGCGCCAGCAGCTCCTCCCGGTGCAGGGAGAGGACCTCCCGCAGCGCGGTGCGGTTCCCGGTAGTGCGGGCGGTGCGAGTGGTGGCGGCGGTGGCGGCGGTGGTGCGGGTGGCGGTGGTGGGGTTCGCGTCGGTCGCGGGCTCGGCGGCCGCGGCGCTGCCCACGGCTCGCTCGATCTCCTGGAACTCACCGGCCTGGGCTCCCATCTGGCGCCAGAGGAAGAAGGCGTACACCGCCACCGTGAGCCCACCGACCACCAGTGCCTGGGGAGGCGCATAGCCGCCGCTCTCGCTGATCGTCGCCGGCAGCGCGAAGGCGAGCGCCGCGAGCGCGGTGAGCATCACCAGGTAGGCGGAGGTCCCCACCCGGTGCGTAGCGAGGGAGCCGTGCCGCAGGCCGCCCACCAGCAGGCAGAGCCCGAGCGCCAGGTTCATGATGATCATCGAGACCGCCATCACCGAGTCCCGGGCGATCACGGCGTGCTCTCCGGGACCGAGCATGACCGCGGCGATCAGCACCACCTCGATCACCACGATCGAGAGCGTCAGCACGAGCGTGCCGTAGGGATCGCCGAGCCGGCGCGCGAGCGCCTCGGCCTGGTGGACCACTCCGCCGGCGGCGACCACGATCACCGCGATGATCGCGGCCAGCACCAATGCGAGCACGGGGGAGGGCAGCGGCGCGGCCAGCAGCGGGCCGGCGAGGCTCAGAGCGCCGACGGCGGCCCAGCCGAGCACCAGGCGTCCGATGGCGTCGCGGGTGAGGAGCTCGCGCGCGAGCTGTCTGCGGGTACGGGGGCCGGGCTGGGCGGGGGAGTGGCCGGTCGGGGTCATGGGGGATCCTCCTGCGAGGCCGTCCTCCCTGCGACTGCGCGGACCGGGTCGTCCCGGCGGCGGCGCCGGCACTCTCCGCGCGGCGCCTCCCCACCGTAACCTCACCGCGCCCGGCGGTCAGCTCCCGGTGAGGGAACTGACCACCGAGGGCGGTGATTCAGCAGCCGAGCAGCTGAGCGAGTGGGTGGTCCAGCAGTCCAGCAGTCCAGCAGTCCAGCAGTTCAGCAGTTCTGTGGCCGGTGGCTCAGCCGTCGCGGGGGACCGAGATCCCGACCAGCAGGCCCTGGTCGTTGTCGGCATAGGTGCCCGGGGCGACCAGCAGCCCCCAGGTGGTGCCGTCGGTGGTCGTGGCCTCGCAGTCGACGGTCTCGAACTCGGTGAAGTCCAGGCCGTCCTCGCAGGTGACGTCGCTCCACTCGGCCATTGTGTTGACCGGTACATAGGCGTTCTCGGAGGTCAGCGTCTGCAGTGTGCTCTCGGCGACCTCGTCGGCGCTGAGCGGCTCGGCACCGAACATCGAGCCGAATCCCACCCCGGTGAGGCTGACGTCCTCGTCCAGCAGGCCATCGGCCGCTGTGGGCAGCTCGGTCCCGGTCGAGAACAGCACTGCCACCGTCGAACCGTTCTGAAATCCGTCCTCCGACGGCACGAAGACCACGTTGGCGACCCACTCCTGGTGCGGCTCGGTCGTATCGAAGCTCGCCGGGCCGAGGCATCCGGTCGCTGCGGCGCCCGGCTCGAGCACCAGCTCGTCCTCGCATTCGGCAGTGCCCTCGAAGGGTGCTGCGAGAAGTGCTGCCAGGTCGTCGTCCGTGAGGGCGGGGGCGCCCTCTCCGCTGGTGTCGTCCGTCCCCAGATCGGTCACCAGCATGATCCGCGTGCGCTCCCTCGAGGCACCCGGCTCACCCCCGTCCTCTCCCGCACCCTCATTGGCCCCTGCGCCGTCTCCTGCTTCCTCTTCTTCTTCCTCGCCGCCACCGTCCGACGCGGACTCCTCGTCGGAGGCGTCCCCGCCTTCCGATGACTGCTGGTCCTGCTCTCCACCACCATCGGAGGTGTCATCGGCATCCGTCTCGGCGGCCCCGGCGGGGGTCTCCGGAGGGGTGTCGACGTCGGCCCCGCAGGCGCTCAGCCCCAGCAGGGCCGCGCCGGCGCAGAGCGCCATCGTGGTGCGGGCTCGTCGGCCGATGCTCGTGATCGTCATGACGGTTCCTCTCCTCGGGAGTCCGCGGGGCGGCTGCACCGTGGTGGACATCGAGCCAAATGGCCCGGGTCACACGGTGCCAAAAGGTAAAGGAAAGGTCAAGGCTTAGTCACGGGTGTGGCGCGATGGCGAGGTGAAGATTTTGTGTGCAGCTGTCGTTCGGGGCTCCGGTCGGGCTCAGGCATCCGGGCCGCGAGGGGTGGGGTCGCCGTGCTCGCGGCGGTAGCGGTCGTCCTCGGCATCCTCGTCGTCCACAGAGCGTCGCGGATCGCGGAACCCGAGGGCGATACCGAGTGTGGCGCCGACGGCGAAGCCGATCAGAGCACCGATGAAGATGTTGTTGATGACGGCCAGCCCCAAGCCGATTCCCACGGTGAAACCGATCATCATGCCGAAAGGGAGCCAGGTGGCGTCGAAGCGGCGACGCGTGGGTGCAGTCATGGATCCTCTGTCCGATCAGACCCACCGGCAGGGCCGACGGGAGGGGAACTACCAGGGTAGTCTCGGCTGCTGTGACCTCGCGCGCCAGGACGCAGACCCCACGCCCGTCGGCCGTGGACCGCCGATACCATCACGGGCGTGACAGCGACTCCCACTTCGGCTCCGAGCCCCACCACCCTGCAGGCACTGCGGAACCCGCGGCTCCTCACCACCGAGGCGCTCGCCGGGGCGGTCACCACGCTCGCCCTGATCCCCGAGGTCATCTCGTTCTCGGTGATCGCCGGCGTGGACCCGAAGGTCAGCCTCATCGCCTCGGTCGTGCTCGCGATCTCGATGTCGATCCTCGGTGGCCGGCCCGCCATGATCACCGCCGCCGCGGGTGCCGTCGCGCTCGTGGTCGCGCCGCTGGTCCACACCCATGGCGTCGAATACCTGCTGCCCACGGTGATCCTCGCCGGCATCATCCAGATCCTCTTCGGTGTGCTGGGGCTCGCCAGGATCATGCGGTTCATCCCGCGCTCGGTGATGATCGGCTTCGTCAACGCGCTCGGGATCCTGATCTTTGCCGCTCAGCTGCAGCACGTGCTCGACGTGCCGGCCATGGTCTACCCGTTGTTCGCGCTGACCCTGCTGGTGGTGCTGCTGCTGCCGCGCTTCACCAAGGCCGTGCCCGCACCGCTGGTCGCGATTGTGCTGGTCACCGCGATCGCGGTGTTCGCGCATCTCTCCGTACCCACAGTCGGCGACCAGGGCGAAGTCTCCGGCGGACTGCCCGGAATCACCCCGCTCGAGGTCCCGCTGGACCTCGACACGCTGCGCCTGATCCTGCCCACCGCCCTCAGCGTCGCCTTCGTGGGACTGATGGAGACGCTGCTGACCGCCAAGCTCGTGGACGACATCACCGACACCCGCTCGCACAAGAGCCGTGAATCCTGGGCGCTCGGCGTCGCGAACATCCTCGCCGGCTGCTGGGGAGGCATCGCCGGCTGCGCCATGATCGGGCAGACCGTGGTCAACGTGAAGCTCGGCCGGGCCCGCACGAGGCTGTCCACCTTCTTCGCCGGAGCAATGCTGCTGATCCTGGTCACCGTGCTCTCGGATCTCATGGAGGCGATCCCGATGGCCGCGCTCGCCGCGGTGATGATGGTCGTCGCCGTCTCCACCGTGAACTTCCACAGCGTGCGACCCGCGACCCTGAAGCGGATGCCGTGGTCGGAGACCCTGGTGATGGTCACGACGGTCGTGGTCGTGGTCGCCACCAACAACCTCGCGATCGGCGTTGCGGCCGGGGCGCTGCTGGCGATGGTGCTGTTCGCCCGCCGTATCGCGCACGTGACGAGCGTTCGCCGTCTGGTCACCGACGGGGCGGCGACCTACACGGTGCGCGGCCCGCTCTTCTTCGGCAGCAGCAACGACCTCGTCGAGCAGTTCACCTACGCCGAGGACCCGCCGCAGGTCACCATCGACTTCTCCGCCGCCCAGATCTGGGATGCCTCGACCGTCGCCGTCCTCGATTCGGTGCAGACCAAGTACTCCGACCACGGCATCGAAGTGCGTTTCACCGGGCTGGACGAGCACTCCACCCAGTTCCACGGCCGGCTCACCGGCACGCTGAACTGACCCTGCCCAGCAGCAGCAGCTGTCAGCTCCGCACTCACCAGGGCAGGACCTCCGGGATCGGCTCGGCGCCGAGGACGTGCTGGTCGCAGAACGCGAGCACGGCCTGGTTCCAAGCGAGCGCATTGGATGGGGTGAGCACCCAGTGGTTCTCGCTGGTCAGCTGCAGGAAGCGGTGCGGCATGCCCTGCGGCTCGCCGTCCCAGGTGGAGACCAGGTCCCACCACAGCCGCAGCGCCTCGCTGATCGGCACCCGGTAGTCGCGGTTGCCGTGGGTGATCAGCATCGGGGTGGTGATCGCGTCGACCTCGTGATGCGGGGAGAACGCCCGATACCAGTCCGGATCCTCATCCTCATGACGGTGCACGCGCATCTTGGAGGCCGCGGCGTCGGTGGTGCGGTGCTGCTGATCCAGCGCCCACAGCCCCGCATGGGTGACGATCGCGTCGAAGCGAGTGGTGTGCCCGGCGATCCAGTTCGCCATGAAGCCGCCGAACGACGCCCCGAGCATCGCGGTGCGGGAACCGTCGAGGTCCGCCCGCTCGAGCACCGCATCGAAGAGGGTCTCGCACTCGTGGAAGACCACGTCCGGACGGCGCGGCCAGCCGCGGTTCAGCCCCGCCTTCCCGTAGCCGGTGGACATCGCCGGATCCGGCATCAGCACCGCATAGCCGCGCTGCACCGCGAGCCACGGGCACCAGCGCCAGCTCCAGGCGTTGTAGGAGCCGTGCGGCCCGCCGTGGATCCACAGCATGACGGGCGCCGGGGCCTCGGCCGACGCCCCCGCGGGGACGCACAGCCAGCCGCCCACGGTGAGCCCGTCGACGTCGGTCTCCACCCATTCCAGCGTACCGGGCAGTGCGCTGACCGCACCCGGTGCAGGCAGCTCGGTGACGGCACCGGCGCCAGCGTGGGAACCGGCGTCGATCCGGACCGGCCGGGACGGGGTCGCCACGTCATTGCGGAGTGCGAACAGGGTGCCGCCGGCCGTCGCGGCGAGTGACGAGAAGACGCCGTCGCCTGCCACCGTGCGGGACTCGCCGGTGGCGGCGTCGATCCGCAGCACCGCGCCGGAGGAGTGCAGGTCACCGGTCACCAGCAGGCTGCCGTCAGCGGCCCATTCGAGGTCGGTGATGCTCAGATCGCCGAGCAGCGCGGTGACCGGCTCGCCGCCGCTGATCTCGCCGCCGCCGAGGGGGTGGATCTCCAGGCGGCTGTAGCTGGTGTCGGTGGGCGAGGAGGCGGTCGAGCGGATCACGGCGAGCTTCTGGCCGTCGCGGGAGAACAACGGGGAGCCGTACTGGGCAGACTCGTCGGCCTCCAGCAGCACGCTGCGGCGCAGGGTTGCGGTGTCGATCAGCACGAGCGAGCTGCGGGTCTCGCCGCTGCGCACCCGCTGGGTCCAGGAGGTCGCGACGGTGGAGCCGTCGGGGGAGAGGTCCGCGGAGGCGGCGTAGAGGGTCACGGTGCCGACGTCCGGGGTGAGATCGGTGAGGTCACCCTCCGGGGACACCAGCACCAGGCGGCGGCTCTGGTCGCCGATCTCGTGGTCCCACAGCCGGATCGGCATCCCGGTGTGCCAGATGGTGGTCTGCTTCGCGTCATTGCGGGCCTTGCGGCGCTCGGCATCCTCCTCGAGGTTGCTGCCCGGCAGCACGCTGGTGGCGGCGAGCATGGTCCCGTCCGCGGCGACCGAGAGCAGGGACAGGCCTGCGGCGGCGGAGGCCACCACCTGTGCTTCGCCGGTGCGCGGCAGGCGCCAGATCGCGGTGACCTCCTCCTCGGCACCGCCTTCAGGATCCGGCCGGGAGGAGCTGAACAGCAGCGACCCGTCGGGGGCGAACCGGGGCGAGCTCTCGCCCTTGGCGGAGAAGGTCAGCCGACGGGCGGGCTGCTCCCCGGCCGGGTCGAGCTCCCAGAGCGAGGAGACGAGCTTCGCGCCGGGCTCGTCGGCCTCCTGGATCGCCGTGACGACTCGCCCGTCGTCGCTCGCGGCCACGGAGGCCAGGCGCGGGATCCGCAGGAAGCCGTCGATGTCAGCAAAGTCAGCGAATCCAGCGGGATCAGCGAATCCAGCGGGATCAGTGAATCCAGCGGGATCAGCGGGATCAGCAGACGGGGTCGAGGGAGCGGCAGGGTCAGCGGTGGGAGAGGTCATCTGCGTCACGCTACCGGAGCCGCGGGCGCCACCGAGGGCAGGTCAGGGGACGATCACGATCTTCCCGTGAGCGTGACCGGACTCCACCAAGGCGAGTGCCTCAGCAGCCTGGCTCAGGGGGAAGGTCTCCACCACGTGCGGGTCCACGAGACCGTACTGGACGACTCCGGTGATCTTGCCCAGCACCCCCTCGGAGCGCTCCCGACCGCCGCCGCCGAGCTCGACGGCGGTGGTGCCATCGGCAGCGGAGACGATCACCGAAGGATCCTTCGCCAGCGGCGCCAGCTCCCGCAGCGCGTCCCCGCCCACGAGATCAGCCAGCACATCCACGCCGCCCGGGGCAAGCGCCCGCACCCGCGCGGCGACCCCCTCACCGGAGGGGACGAAGGTCGCGCCGGTGGCCTCGACCAGCTCCCGCTTGGACTCCGAGGCGACACCGATGGCCTTCAGCTCGTGGACCTTCGCGATCTGCAGGGCCATGCGGCCCACGCCGCCGCCCGCGCCGAGCACCAGCAGCGTCTGGCCGGCCTCGATCTCGACCTGGTGGGTGAGGTCGTAGGCGGTGGTGCCGGCGACCGGGATCGCGGCGGCATCGGTGAAGGAGATCTCCTCAGGCTTGACGACCGTCGCCGAGGCGTCCAGGACAGTGTGCTCGGCGAAGGCGCCGAGCCCGCGCGCCGGGGCGCCGAGGACCTCGTCGCCGACGGCGAAGTCCCGGGTTCCCTCGCCGACAGCGGTGACGATGCCGGCGGCCTCGAGGCCCATCGCCACCGGCAGACGGCCACGGGTGCCGAAGACGCCTTCGCGCCGCTTCCAGTCCGCGGGGTTCACGCCGGCGGCGCGCACCTCGATCGCGATCTCCCCGGCACGGGGGGCTGGGGCCTCACGCTCGGTGAGCTGCTGACCCTCCGGGCCTCCGTAGGTGGTGAAGACGAAAACCTTGGACATCTGCGTTCTCCTGTGTCGTTGCTGCTGTGCGGGGAGCGGCCGCTCCGGGCGTGTGCCCGTGGGGCCGCCATCAGGGGTGCTGCGGGGGATCAGGCCCGGGGAGACTGGTCCTCGCCTGCGGCCTCGGCGGCGTCCGCCTCCTCCTTGGTGGCGAAGGCGCCGTCCACCGCATGCTCGGGCGGGCTGTAGATCGTGTACAGCACGAGGGGCTCCTCCCCGGTGTTGCGGACGTTGTGCTGGGCGCCGGCGGGCACCGCGCACAGATCACCGGCGTGGACTGCGTGGGTGTGGCCGTTGAGGTCGGCTTCACCGGTCCCGGAGACCAAGGTCAGGATCTGGTCCGTGGTCTCGTGGACCTCGTCCCCGATCTCTCCGCCCACCGGCACGGTCACGAGGACGATCTGGGAGTGCTTCCCCGTCCACAGAACCTTGCGGAAGTCCGGATTCGCTGTCGCGATGTCCGCGATGGTGAAGTGCTCGACGTCGCCTTCGAGGGCGAAATGCTGTTCAGACATGATGCGCTTCCTCTCGAGTGGACATGGTTCTGTTCGGGGTCAGATGCTCTGGCTCGCCCCGACGCTCTGCGGAATGCGGGTCTCGGACGGGGAGCCCGGGCGGGCGCCGTGCTGATCCTTGCGGCGGCGCAGCAGTCGCATCGCGTTGAGGATCACCAGCAGCACCGAGCCCTCGTGGACCAGCATGCCGATCGCCATCGTGACCCCACCGGCGAACACGCCCACCAGGAGCGCGATCACCGTGATCAGCGCGATCGCGATGTTCTGTCGCATCACGGAGACCGTGCTGCGGGCCAGACCGATCGCCTGCGGGAGCTTGAGCAGATCGTCCTTCATCAGGGCGATGTCAGCGGTCTCGATGGCGACGCCGGTGCCGGCGGCGCCCATCGCCACGCCAATATCGGCAGTGGCCAGGGCCGGGGCGTCGTTGACGCCATCGCCGACCATCGCCACGGTGCAGCCCTCGCTCTGGAGCTGCTGGACGACGGTGAGCTTGTCCTCGGGCAGCAGCTGGGCGCGGACCTCGTCGACCCCGACCTCGGCGGCGACCGCCTCGGCGACCCGCCGGTTGTCACCGGTGAGCATGATGACCTTCTTGACCCCGGTCGCGTGGAGCCGGGCGATCATCTCCCTCGCGTCGGTGCGGATCCGGTCGGCGACCGCGACCACGCCGATCACGCGGCCGTCGAGGGTGACGACCATCGGGGTGCGGCCGAGTCCGGCGAGCCGGTCGACCTCCGCGGTCGCGCCGCGATCCTCGGAGATGTCCTCGGCCGCCAGCAGCGGCAGGTTGCCGACGGCGACGCGTCGACCCTCGAGGGTGGCGACGATGCCCTTGCCGGGAACCGGCTCGGTGTGCTCGGGCAGGCCATGGGTGGGCAGGCCCTCGGCCGCCGCGGCGTCGATCAGGGGACGTGCCAGCGGGTGCTCGGAACCGGCCTCGGCACGTGCCGCCCAGCCGAGCACGTCGGCACGATCCAGGGCAGGGTCCAGGACGGTCACGTCGGTGAGGTAGGGCTTGCCCTCGGTGAGGGTGCCGGTCTTGTCCAGGGCGACGGCGGTGATCTTCGCGCTGGTCTCCAGGTACTCGCCACCCTTGATGAGGATGCCGTCCTTGGCACCGCGGCCGATGCCAGCCACGATCGAGACGGGGATGGAGATGACCAGCGCCCCGGGGCAGCCGATCACCAGCAGGGTCAGGGCGAGCACGACGTTCCCGGTGATGAGCCCCGTGATCAGGGCCAGCAGAATGATGCCGGGGGTGTACCAGGTGGAGAACTTCTCCATGAAGGTCTGGGTGCGGGCCTTGGCGTCCTGCGCTTCCTCGACGCGATGGATGATGCGGGCCAGGGTGGTGTCGGCCCCGATGCCGGTGGCGCGCACCTGCAGGAAGCCACCGCCGGAGATGGTGCCGGCGAACACCTGGTCGCCCTCGCCCTTCTCGACGGGGATGGACTCGCCGGTGATCGACGCCTCGTCCAGAGCCCCGGTACCGCCGATGACGATGCCGTCCACAGGGACCTTCGCGCCGTTCTTGACCAGCACCGTCTCCTCGGGCTGGACCAGGGCGGCGGAGATCTCCACCTGTTCGCCCTCCCGCATCACCACGGCGACATCGGGGGCGACAGCCACAAGCTCCGCGAGCGCCGAGCGGGTGCGGTTCATGGTGCCGGCCTCGAGGGCGTGGCCGATGGCGAACAGGAACGTGACTGCAGCCGCTTCCCAGTACTGCCCGATGATCAGCGCACCGACCGCGGCGATGGAGACCAGCAGATCGATGGCGATGACCTTGACCGTCAGCGCGCGCAGGGCCTTGAGGATGATCGGGATGCCGGCGACCAGGGCCGCGGCGACCATGAAGAGATCGGAGGTGACCAGGGCGGTGGGCCCGTTCAGCTCGACGCCGAGGCCGTGTTGGTGGCCGGAGCCGAAGGGGTTCACCCCGATGGACAGGGAGAGGATCGCGGCGACGACGATGAGGAGACCCGAGATGATCGGGGTTCCCCAGGGACCGCGCAGCCAACGGGTCAGAGCAGACATGGTGTGGTGCCTTTCAAGTCGGGTGCGGCGCAGGATGCGGAGCAGGGTCCGGGGAAGGCGGCCGGGCCGCGGGGCCCGGCCGCCAGGGGGTCAGAAGGCCGAGAGGACGGACGTGTAGCCGGCCTTGCCGATCGCGGTGACGATCTCGTCGGTGGTGGTCACGGAGGCGTCGTGGTCGACTTCGACGCGGCCGGAGGCGAACTTCACGCTGACGTTCTGCACGCCCTTGAGGCGGCCCACCTGCTTCTCGATCTTGGCGACGCAGGAGGGGCAGCTGAAGCCCTCGGCGCGGAAGATGGAGTGGGTGCTGGTGACGGGCGTGGCAGTCATGATGAGCCTTCCTTCTGGAGCGTGGTCCTCGAGGGGATGTCCCTCGATGTGCTCTCAACCTAGAAGTGTTCTTGTGGCAGCGACATGACGGGGATCAATCAACTGCACATCACTTCTGACCAGGCCGGATGGGGGAGGGCTAGAGTCGATCCATGACCGTCACGGAGCCGCCCGCCGGGCCCGCCGCCCAGGGTCGGCGCACGATCCCGCTCACGGAGATCACCCTGCCTCACCAGTGCCCACGGCCGGTGCGGCTGTACGTCCTGGCCCGCGCGCCCTACTTCCTCGGGCTCAGCGAGGAGGAGCTGGACCGCATCGATGCCCGGATGCGCACCCTGACCTTCGCCCCGGACGCCCCGATCTACCGCGCCGGCGAACCGGCGGAGTCCCTCTACGTGGTCGCCGAAGGCCGCGTGAAGCTCTCCCAGGTCACTGCGGGTGGGACCGAGACGGTCACCGATCTGCTGGTCCCCGGGGAGCTGTTCGGGACCATGAGCACTCTCGGCGAGCCGATCCACCACCAGACCGCCTCGGCGCTGGTGGGCACCTGCGTGCTGCGCATCGACCAGGACGACTTCCGCTCTGTCCTCGCTGAGCAGCCGCGCATCGCGCTGCGGGTCCTCGACGACGTCGCCGCCCGCCTCTCGCGTGCTGAGACCGACATCGGCTCGCAAGGCTCCGCGACCGTCGAGCAGCGGGTCGCGAGCACCCTGCTCCGCCTGGCGGACAAGCTCGGTGAGGACCGTGGGAGCGAGGGGATCATGCTCGAGGTGCCGCTGTCCCGCGCGGATCTCGCGGGCCTGGCCCGCTCCACCCCGGAATCCGTCTCCCGCGTGATGAGCCGGTGGAAGAGGGAGGGCCTGATCGACTCCGGGCGGCGCTGGACCGCGGTGAAGGATCGCGGACGGCTCGAAGTGCTACGGGATGCGCAGGAGTGAGCTGGCGGCGCTGCACAGCTCGGCTCATTACTTCAAGTCGGCCCTCTGATTCAAGTCGGTCCACTCGCTCAACCCGGCCCGCTGGTTCGACCCGGCCCCATGGTTCGTGCCCCCGGCGCGATTCGAACGCGCGACACCCGCTTTAGGAGAGCGGTGCTCTATCCCCTGAGCTACGGGGGCGATCCGGCCCATGCCCGGAACGAACCGGGACCTGAGCCTCGAACATGGTAGCGCTCCATGGCAGGATCTGAGCATGTCCAGCGAGCTGCCCGAGACCTCCGCCACCGTCGCCGCCGTGATCCTGGCCGGTGGTGCGTCCTCGCGCCTGGGTGGCGCGGACAAGACCCGTCTGCCGATCGCCGGCGCGACCGCCCTGGAGCGGGTGCTGCGCGCCGCCCCCCACGGACGGCGCATCGTCGTCGGTCCCAGCGGCGAGGACGGCAGTGACCTCGCCACCCGCCATGGCGCTCGCTTCGTGCTCGAGGATCCGCCGCGCTCCGGGCCGCTGGCCGCTCTCGCCCGTGGCGTCACCGAGTTCTCCGAAGGCCCGGACAGCGCCACCGTGCTGGTGCTCGGCGGAGACATGCCGATGCTTCGTCCCGAGACACTGCGCAGCCTCGCCACCCGCAGCGCTGAGACCGGGCAGGTGGTGGCCCTCGAGGCCGACGACGGCCACCTCCAGTTCCTCGGCGCGGCCTGGCCGCTGGGCCGGCTGCGAGCAGCACTGGGTGCGGTCGAGCATGAAGACGGTGGCTGGGCCGATCTCAGCCTGCGCCGGCTCTACGCGCAGCTCGGTCCGGAGGAGCTGGGAACGCTGCGTGCGCTCGGCGCTGAAGGCGCGGACATCGACACCCCGGATGCCCTGGCCCAGGTGCGCCGCGCGGCCGGTCCCCGCATCGCCCTGGCCCAGATCGAGATCTCCGAAGACCTCGAGGCCACCTTCGAGACCGTGCGTGGCGCGGTCATCGAGGCCGCCGAACAGGGGGCGCACCTGGTGCTGCTGCCCGAGGCGACGCTCACCCCCTTCGGCACCGATCTGCGAGCGGCCGCTCTCGCGCACCATGACTCCTTCGCCCAGCTGGTCCAGGAGCTCGCCGAAGCGCATTCGCTCGTGGTCGTCGCCGGCTCCTTCACCCCCACCGAGGACGGCCGCGTCCACAACACCGTGATCGTGCGTGGCCCGAACTGGGATCCCCACCTCGAGTACCGCAAGATCCACCTCTTTGATGCCTTCGGCGCCGACGAGTCCCGGACCGTCGCCCCGGGCAGCGAGCTGGTCACCTTCGATCTGCACGGCACCCGCTTCGGGATCGCCACCTGCTATGACGTGCGCTTCCCGGAGCAGTTCACGGCGCTGGCCCGCCGGGGTGCGCAGGCGATCCTGCTGCCGCTGGCCTGGGCCGAGGGGCCGGGCAAGCGGGAGCAGCTGCAGCTGCTGCTGCGGGCCCGCGCTCTGGACTCCACCACCGTGGTGCTCGCCGCGGACCAGGCCCCTCCCGCGGAGTACACCGGGAAGGCGGCTCGCGGCATCGGCCGCAGCGCCGCCGTCGGCCCGCTGGGCGCCATCCGCCAGGAGCTCGGCCGCGAGCCGGGGCTGCTGCTGGTGGATCTCGATCTCGAGGAGATCGATGCTGCCCGGGCCGCGCTCCCGGTGCTCGAGCATCACGTGGACCTTCCTCGCGACTGACCCTGCGGCTGGCGTGACCCGAGGTGACCGGCGCCACGGCGGCACCGTGCCCTGCTGGCGTAGCCTGCAGGAATGATGTCTTCGATCGACAGCTTCGGCTCTGTTCGCCCCGCTCCTGCCCGTCGTGCCCCTGCCCGTCTGGTCACGCTGCTCGCGCTCTGCAGCGCGATGCTGTTCGCCGTGCTGCTGGCGATGCCCGCCCCGGCGCAGGCGCATGACACCCTGCTCAGCTCGGATCCGGAGGACGGCGCGACTCTGGAGGCCTCGCCCGAGGCGCTCACCTTCACGTTCTCCGCAGATGTCCTCGAGGTGAGCCCGCTGGTGCGGATCTCCGACGAGTCCGGCACCGAGCTCGCCGAGATCGTCCCGACCGTCGACGGTCCGATCGCCACCGCGACGCTCGAGGAGCCGCTGCCCGCAGGCACCCACACCATCCAGTGGCGCGTGGTCTCCAGCGACGGCCACCCCATCGAGGGCACCCAGACCCTCACGATCGAGCAGGGACCGGCCGAGCCCGCTGCCCCGAGCGACGGCGGCGGTGCTGCGGAGGAGCCCGGCGCCGCGGCGAGCGATGCCGGGGGAGCGGAGAGCTCGGACGCTCCGGTCACGGACGACGCCCCGCAGGAGCAGGGCGCCTCGGCGCAGTCCTCGGATGATCAGGGGGGCCTCCCCATGGGAGCCCTGATCGGGATACTCGCGGTGATCGCCGTGGGTGCTTCCGTCGCCGTCTACTTCATCGGGCGCCGCGGGGCCGGCCCGCGGCTCGTGGCGGCGGCGACGTAGGGCTGCGACTTACCCCCGCGCCCCCCCGCACAGCGCGCAGACGCGCGCCGTCGCGGGCCCCCGACGCCGATGGCGTCGGGGCCCCTCCTCACGTGGTCGGGAAGACCGGGCTCAGTTGCCCTTGTTCTCGTCCCCGCCGAGTCCGAACTTGTCGCGGGCTGCATCCAGACCGGAGTCGACCTGTCCATCGACGTTGTCGGGGGTGCGCTCCTTGATCTGGTCGCCAGCGGCGTCCAGGAGCTGCTCAGCCTGCTCCGGGTTCTCGGAAGCAAGATTCTTGGCCTTGTTCAGCGCGTCATCGAAACCCATGAGGATGTCCTTTCGTTCGCGGAACCGCCCCGTGCAGGGCGACGCGGTCAACCTACGACGGGAAGGACTCCTGGCTCAAACGTGACCTCCGAATCCTGCGCGGAACTGGCATGTTATGCACGGATTCCCGGCCAGTCGGCGACGAACGCGCAATACTGGCTGCGTGACTCTGCGCAATTCTGAACACGACAAGAGGGCCGACGACAAGCGGGCCGAACAGAAGAGGGCCGGTGAGAAGGGTGCGCAGCGTGGGGACGAGGCTCGCACCCCGCCCGCGGACCGCAGCGCCCGCTGGGACCATGTCCTCACCCTGCTGGCATCGACCAAGCGGCTGAGCGTCGCCGCAGTGGCCGTGGAGCTCGGGGTGAGTGAGTCGACCGTGCGCCGCGACTTCATGGAGATGGAGCGCGCACAGCTGGCCCGGCGCACTCACGGCGGGATCGTCGCGGTCGACGTCGCCTACTCGCTGGCGACCGTCCCCCGCAGCGCCGACGAGGGCGCTGCCCAGCGCGAGCGCGTCGCCGACAGGGCGGCGGCGATGGTCGAGCCCGGACAGATCATCGGCTTCAACGGCGGGCGCACCACCACCTCGACCGCGCGCCGTGCGGTGTCGCGGCCGGACATCGACTCGCGGGACGGGAAGCCGGGCCTGACTGTCGTCTGTGCGGCGCTGAACATCGCCACCGAGGCAGTCCTGCGGCCCTCCGTGCGCACGGTGGTGCTCGGCGGCGTCGCCGAGCCGTACTCCTTCGAGCTGACCGGCCCGCTCGCCACCGCCACCATGCGCGATCTGTGGCTCGACACCATGTTCGTCGGCACCGTGGGCATCGATCTCAATGCGGGCCTGACCTGCAACTCCGATGCCGAGGCGGGGGTCACCCGGATCATGATCGGTCATGCCCGCCGGGTGGTGGGCCTGGCCACGGCCGACAAGATCGGGCACCGCGCACTGGCCGGCATCTGCCCGGTCTCGGTGCTCACCGACCTGGTCATCGCCGGGCCTGTCCCGGAGGCGCTGCGCGACCATCTCGCGGAGGCTTCGGTGCGCCTGCACGAGGTGTGAGCGGGGCGAGGCGAGAGGGGCGAGCCGTGCCGGCGGGTGTGGGTGCGGAGCGTGGGTGCAGTAAAGGCTCCGGGTCTCGTGCGATGTGAGCAGGCCGGGCAGCGGTTCTGCGGCACGCCTGCACCGGCGTGCGCCCCGACCCCGGTAGCGTGAGCGACCATGTGGAGTTTCCTGCGCGGGAAGAAGCGGTCAGAGCGATCGGACGAGGACACGACCCCTCGTGACGATGCCCTCTCGGCCATGGCCCGTGAGCGCCGAGGCGCCTCGCGCGCACACCCCGACAGCTCGGACAGCTCGAGCAGCACCGGTCCGGGGACTGCCGCTGCCCCCGAGGACAGCGACGCGGCACCGGGAGAGACCGGCGGCTACGAAGTGGTGGTCGACCGCCACCTCGACGAGGTCGGCGCCGGCATCGCTCCCGAGCAGGACGAGGACGATCTTCCCGTCACCCCGCGGGAGCACCGTCCGCTCAGCCGCGAGGATCGGGTCGCGGACGCCCTGGATCGCTGGACCCAGCAGCTCACCGGCGGGGTCGCCGCCCCTTCCTTCCTCACCCAGATCCGCGCTGGCGGGGTGGTGCTGGACCTGACCCATTCGCACCCCTCGGGCCTTGCCCAGCTGCTCGCCGGCCGCGGCCCCACCCGGCTGTCCTCCCTGGTGCGCGAGGTGGGGGCGCTGGCCGATGCCCGCGCCCACGCCCGCTCCATCCGGGAGATCGCCGAGCGGCACGCGGAGGAGGTGGGTCTGACCACCTGCCATCTCGGCATCGGCGAGGCGATCTGGTACCCGGAGGACGGCTCCGCGCCCATCCATGCCCCGGTGCTGGTGCGACCGATCACCCTGCGGCTGCGCGGCAATGCCCGCGAGGACGTCGACCTCGAGGTCGACACCACCGCCGACCTGAACCCCGTGCTGCTGCGCTCGCTGCGCGAGGCCGGCGTCGCCGTCGACGCCCGGGCCCTGCTGGCCACCACCGACAGCACCCACGGCTTCGACCCCACCCCGGTGCTCGACGCCTTCCGTTCCCTGGGTCAGCCGCTGCCCGGCTTCCGCGTGGTGCACGCCCTGGTGGTCGGAAACCTGATGGACGCGACCGGCTCGGTCGCCGATGATCTCGCCGCCGACCGTCCCGACTGGGCCTCCTCCCCGCTGGTCGCGGCCCTCGCCGGCGACCCGGAGGCGCAGGCCGTGGTGCGCGCGGAGGACTCTGCCGCCGCCGTTCCCGAGGTGCCGGAAGCAGAGCTGGTCGCCGCCGTCGACCCCGGTCACCGCGATGTGCTCGCCCGGGTCCTCGCGGGGCAGGACCTCGCTGTCGTCACCCCGCCCGGCACCACCAGCCTCGACCTGGTGGTCGACCTCGCCGAGGAGCTCAACGCCCGCGGACGTTCCGTGCTGATCGTCTCCCAGCGTCGCCGAAATCTGGCACAGCTGATCGAGATCGCGCAGCGGCGAGGGCTCGAGGAGCTCGTCTTCGACCTCTCCCCGGATCCCTCCCTGCAGCGCAACGCCTCTGCGTCGCTGCTGCGGAGCCTGCGACGTGCCGGATCCCACGGGCTGGGTCCCGACGACGGGATCCCGGAGGAGCTCGGCGCCAGCCGAGACATCCTGGTGGGCCACGTCGAGGCGATGCACCGGGTGCAGCAGCCCTGGGACGCCTCCGCGCACGACGCCATCTCCGCGCTCGCCGCTCTGACCAGGCTGAACCCGGCTCCCCGCACCCAGGTGCGACTGCGCGCGGATGTCGCCGCGCAGATGATCGGCGAACAGCGCGACCGCTACGCCGCAGTGCTGCGGGAGGCCGCCGAGGTCGGAGTGCTCACCACCGGACCGGAGCTGACCAGCTGGTACGGAGCCCCCATCAGCAGTGACACCCAGGCCGCGCGCGCCGAGGAGCTCGTGGACCAGCTGCGTGAGGAGATCCTGCCTCAGCTGCGTCGGACCTGCGCCCGCGCCGGCGGCGAGCTCGGACTCACCGAGCCGACCACCCTCGCCCAGCTGGACGAGCGTCTCGCTCTGCTGGATCGGGTGCGCATCCTGCTGGGCACCTTCCAACCAGCGGTGTTCTCCGCGCCGCTCGCGGACCTCGTCGCGGCCACCGCGGACAAGCGCTGGCGCGAGGACCACGGGGTCACGATGGGCTTCGGCCTGCGTCGGCGCCTGCGTCGGGAGGCCACCACCCTGCAGCGCCCCGCCGCGCTCTCCCCGGATCTCCACCAGGATCTGGGAGAGGCGAGGAAGATCGCGGAGAGCTGGCGCCGAGCCGCGATCGAGCCGGCGCCGGACGATGCCAGAGACTCCGGGAACTCCGGCAACTCCGGGAACTCCGGGAACAGAGCAGAGCCGTCCCGTCCTGCGCTGCCGGACGATCTCGAGGCGGTCCGCCGCGCTGCAGCCCGGTCCGAGAAGGCCCTGGACGAGCTGTCCGTGCTGCTGCACGGGACCCCCGCCGGCGCCGATCTCACCCGCACCGACCTCGACGAGCTCGAGCAGCGGATCGATGCCCTCGCCGCCGACCGCTCGGACCTCGAGACCCTCCCGCGCCGCACCGAGCTGCTGCGCCGCCTCAGCTTCGACGGACTCGGCGAGCTGGTCGAGGACCTCCGCCTGCGCCGGGTGCCCGCCGAGCAGGTCGGCGCGGAGCTCGAACTGAGCTGGTGGCGCAGCGTGCTCGAGCTGATCGCCGGAGCGGAGCCCACCATCTCGCAGTACGACGGGACCTCGCTGTCCCAGGTCGCCGAGCGCTTCCGCCGCCTGGATGCGGGATACCTCGCCGACGCCGCCGCCCGGGTGCACGCCGCGGCCGACGAGAATCGCGTGGAGACCATGAAGTCCTACCCGGACACCTCCCGCTCCGCGATCGCGGAGCTCGCCCGCTCCTCGACCGTCTCCATCCGGGACCTGGCCGCGAAATACGAGGACATCCTCTTCGCCGCCCGTCCGGCCTGGCTCGCCTCGCCGTACCTGGTCCCGCAGGTGATCCCACGCGGCCGCCACTTCGACGTGGTGATCGTGTCCGACGGCGGCCGGCTGCCCACCGCCGCCGCTCTGCCCTCGATCGTCCGGGCCGAGCAGACCGTGGTGGTCGGCGATCCCCTCGAGTACGGCGGGGACTCCGCACCCAGCTTGCTCGATGACATGCTGCGCATCGCCCCGCACGTCGAGATCCTGCGCGATCCCCACCCCGCCACCGATGGGCTGCGCGGCTTCGCGCAGCGCCGAGCGCTGGTCGGTGAGGTGGTCGCGGTGCCCAGCCCGGTCGCTCCCGAGCAGGACCGGCTCGTGATGGTCGAGAACGGGCGCGGCCCGGTCACCGAGGGCATGGAGTACGTCGAGAGCACCGAGGCCGAGCTGCGACGGGTCACCGATCTGGTGATCGAGCACGCTCGCAGCCGCCCCGAGCGTTCGCTCGCGGTGCTCACCTTCACCGAGGACCATGCCCGTCGGCTGATGGAGCGGATCATGAACACCGTCTCCGTGATCCCTGCGCTGCGCGACTATTTCGATCCTGCGGCCAAAGAGGTCTTCACCGTCCTGCCTGCCGATCAGGCCACCGCGGTGGTGCGTGACGACATCATCGTCTCCGTCGGCTTCGGGAAGACCCCGCACAGCAGGCTGCTGCACCGCTTCGGGCCGCTCTCCGAGGCCGGTGGCCGCAAGGCACTGGCCACGGTGATCACGCGCGCCCGGGGCCGGACCACCGTGGTCTCCTCGATCGGGGTCCAGGATCTCGAGCATGCCCGCCTGCGCTCCGACGGCGCCCGCGACCTGCGGGCCATGCTGTGGGTGCTGCAGGGCGGGCCGGACGTCCCCGTCGTCCCGCATGTCGCCTCCCTCACCGGCAGCGAAGAGGAGATCGTCCCGCCTGCCCCGCAGGAGCCACGGCTCTCCCCGGCGGTGCCGATCCAGCAGCGGACCCCGGCCGCTGCCCCGCCCGCCGACGAGAAGTCTGCGCCGGCGGAGCTGTCGGACGAGGACATGGACGCCGCGATCGAAGCGGCGCTGAGCCGCAAGTCCGCCCAGTCGCCGCAGAGCGCCGCGCCGCTCGACGCCTCCGTGAACGAGAACGAGAGCGAGCGCGAGTTCGTGGGTGCTGAGCCCACGGCGGACGACCAGACGGGCACCGAGCAGGCAGCTTCAGAGACAGCTGCCGGATCCGGCGCCGAGCCTGCAGAGCCCGCCGAGCCTGCTGAGCCCACTCCTGAGCCCCGTGCCCCCCGGGAGCTCGAGACCGACGCTCTGGTGCAGGACCTCGCAGATCGGCTGTTCCGGCTCGGCCTGCTGGTCGAACGTGACTTCGGACTCTCCGCCGACCGGATCGAGCTCGCACTGGGCCATCCGGAGATGCCGGGCCGCCTGCTGCTGGCCGTGGACACCGACGGCTCCCATTACGTCGATACCCCCAGCCAGCGCGAACGCGACCGGCTGCGCGCCGAACGGCTCGAGGCCGCCGGCTGGGCGACCGAACGGGTCTGGTCCTGGGCGCTGTTCATCGACCCCGACGGCGAAGCCGAGCGAATCCGACGCGCCGTGGACCGGGCACTGCGCCTGGTCCAGGCCGAGGAGCGCTCCGACTCACCCTCGGGCGTGGGCACCATCCGCCATCGTCTCCCTCGACCGCAGATCCCTGCCGGCCATCAGCTGTCCTTCTACTCGAGCGACGATTTCGATGCGGTGGTGGAATACATCTGCTCCGACGGCAGGGCTCGCCTCGAGGAGCACCTGGCCACCGAAGTGCGCAGCTTCCTCGGCTTCGAGCAGCGTTCGGTGCTGCTGGACGTCTCCGTCTCCAGCGCCATCCGCCGCTACCAGGAGCGCCAGTGAGCACCGACGCAGCAGACGGGCCGGCAGGGCGTGGAGCTGCTGACCGCGCAGCAGCTGACGGCGGAGCTGCTGACCGCGCGGCGAGCAGCGGACGACCGGCCGACGAGCGCGCGGCACGCCCCGCGCGCCGGGTGGTCATCTCCTCGGTGACCGGCAAGCCGATCCCGTGGGACGAGCCCGCCTCTCCGTCGCCGGCGGGCCGCGCCCCCCAGGAGCGCCGACCGATCCTCCCCGATCGCGTCGACGAGGACGCTCCGGAACCCGGGGTCGACGAGTCCAACGATGCTCGCATCGCCGGGGACGTGCCCCCGCACTGGGGCCGCGGCCGCTGAACGGGCCCTCCCGCTCATGAACGAGCCATCCGCTCATGAACGAGCCATCCCGCTCAGCGCACGGGCTGTCCCTGAGCCCGGCCCGCACTACGCTGGGGATATGAACGACACCGACTCCACCGTCCCCACCGCCGACGGCGTCGACCTCGCCGCTGTTCAGGTCGCCGTGATCGGCGCCGGCAACATGGGTGGGCCGGTAGCCCGGACGATGCTCGACGCCGGGGTGCGGCCCGACCAGCTGCGGATCGCCAACACCAGCGCGGACAGCAGCCGCCGCGCCGCCGAAGAGCTCGGCGCCACCGCCGCCGATTCCCGTGAGGACGCGCTCGCGCAAGCCGATGTCGTGGTGCTCGGAGTCAAGCCGTACCAGATCCTCGACCTGGCCGGCGAGCTGCGGGAGCAGCTCCCCGCCGGAGCGGTCGTGATCTCCCTGGCCGCCGGGATCACCCTCGCCCAGCTCGAGGGGGCCCTTCCCGAGGGCAGCGCCGTGGTGCGGGCGATGCCCAACACCCCGATCTCGGTCGGGGAGGGCGCGGTGGGCCTGATGCGCGGCAGCGCCGTGACCGACGAGCAGCATCGGCTGGTCCATGCGCTGTTCTCCCGCGCAGGAGTCGCCGTGGACATCACCGAGGACCAGGTCCACGCCTTCATCGGCGCCGCCGGATCGCTCTCCGCCTTCGTCTTCGCGATCATCGAGGCGATGACCGACGAGGCCGTGCGGTTGGGTCTGAAGCGCGACCTGGCCGCGACGCTGATCCAGCAGACGGTGCGAGGCGCGGCGACCATGCTCACCGAGCACGGCATCCATCCCGCAGTCGCGAAGAACGGCGTCTCCAGCCCGGGCGGCACCACCGTCGAGGGTCTCGCCGCGCTCGAGCGCGCCGGGATGCGGGCCGGGGTCGCCGCCGCGATGGCCGCCGCTGCCGAGAAGTCCCGGGAGATGACCCAGGACTGATCCGGTCGGCCAGTGCCCAGGCCTGATCCGGTCGCCCAGCCCAGCCGCCCTCAGGCGCGGTGGGAGAACTTCTCGATCAGCCCGGTGCGCCCAGAGACGATCAGGAGGTCATGCGCGGCGACCATGGTCTCGGGCACCGCATAGGTGAAGTCCTTGCCCGGTGACTTCACCCCCACCACGGTCACGCCGTGACGCTTGCGGATATCTGATTCGGCGAGCGTCATGCCCTGCACCTCGTGCGGGGGACGCATCTTCACGATCGCGAAGTCATCGTCGAACTCGATGAAGTCCATCAGCCGGCCGTTGACCAGGTGCGCGACCCGCTTGCCGGCGTCGGCCTCCGGATAGACCACATGGTGCGCGCCGATGCGCTGGAGGATCCTGCCATGCGCGGCGGAGATCGCCTTCGCCCAGATCACGGGCTTGCCGAGGTCCACCAGGTTCGCGGCGATCAGCACGCTGGCCTCGATGGTGGTGCCCACCCCCACCACGGCGATCGAGAAGTCACCGGCACCCACCTGCTCGAGCACCTCGGGCTGGGTGGCGTCGGCCCGCACCACGTGCGTGAGCTGCCCGGAGTACTTCTGGACCAGCCCCTCGTCGGTGTCGATCGCGAGCACCTCGGTGCCCAGCTTCTCGAGTGTCAGGGCGATCGAGGCGCCGAAGCGTCCGAGCCCGATGACCAGGACTCCCTCGTCGCGCGTGCTGCGTGGCATGTCTGCTCCTCAGGGACGGGCCCGCGGGGATCCCGCGAGCTGAGCGGGCACAGTCTAGAGCCTCGGCCGCCAGGCCAGGCCGGGGGTCAGCCGACGATCGGGCGCTCGTAGGGGAGCTGGATCATCCGCACCCGGGAGCGGACCGCGAGCGCGGCCCCGAGGGTCATCGGCCCCAGACGCCCGACGTACATGCACAGGATCAGCACCCATTTCGCCTCCTCGGGCAGGGAGGTGGTGATCCCGGTGGACAGCCCCACGGTGCCGAAGGCGGACAGTGCCTCGAACAGAGTCTGGTCCAGCGTGTACGGGGTCATCCGCAGCAGCAGGAAGGTTGCCAGGAACACCACGGAGGCGCTCATGACCAGCACCCCGATGGCCTGGCGGATCGTATCCCGGGGGATCCGGCGGTGGAAGACCTCCACATCCGGGTTGCCTCGGACCTCCGCCCAGATCGCGAGCATCAGCAGTGCGAAGGTGGTGACGCGGATGCCGCCGGCGGTGGAGCCGGAGCCGCCGCCGATGAACATCAGCAGGTCGGTCAGCAGGCGGGATTCGGCGGTCAGCTGGCCCACGTCGATCGTGGAGAACCCGCCGGAGCGCGGCATCACCGCCGCGAACGCCGCACCGAGCAGCTTCGTGCCCAGCGGGCGGTCACCGAGGGTCGCGGGATTGGACCATTCGAGGCCCAGATAGCCGAGGAAGGAGAGGAGCAGCAGCAGTGCGGTGGTGGTCAGCGTGAGCTTCGCGTGCACGCTCCATTTCCGGGGCGTGCGCAGCTTCCGCACCACCACCAGGATCACGGGGAAGCCCAGCGAGCCCACCAGCACCGCCAGGCCGATGGGAATGGTGAAGAAGGGGTCGCCGACGTACTGCGCGGTCCCCGCTGCCTCGGGCACGAAACCGGCGTTGTTGAAGGCGCTGATCGCGTAGAACAGGCCCAGGAACAGTGACTCCCGGATCCCGTGCTCGGTGATGAACATGTAGGGGGTCAGTGCCACGAAGGTCGCGACCTCGAAGGTGGTCGAGGTGATGAGGATGACCTTCAGCACCCCGCCGACCTCGGCGAGCCGCTCGGCCCGGGTCTCCTGGGCGGTGATCACGCGCTGGGCGAGGCCCAGGCGGTGCATCACCGACAGGCTCAGCAGCGAGGCGACGGTCATCAGCCCCAGGCCGCCGAGCTTGATCGCGATCATGATCACGGTGAGGCCGAAGGTGGACCAGTGGGTGCCGGTCTCGACCGTGTACAGCCCGGTCACGCAGATCGCGGAGACCGCGGTGAACAGCGCGTCGGTGAAGCTGGTGCGCACCCCCTCCAGGGTCGCTGCAGGCAGCGACAGGAGTGCGGTGAACGCCCCGATCAAGCCCGTGAACACGGCCAGCGCGATCCGTGCCGGGGTGGCGCGGGTGAGGGAATGCATCGCGATGCGCCACTCGGGTGGACGCCTCTGGGCACCGAGCGGCCGGGTGCGCTGCAGGCGTGCGCGTCTTCCGGGTGTGCTCATGCTGCTCCTCGCTCCACGACCGTGACCGGCGGTCGCGGTCCGCGGCAGTCTACGACCGTTGCCCCGGCGCGCTCCCATGCGCTGATGCCCGTGCGGGACGTCCATGCGACGGCCGGGCAGGCGGGGGACCGGTGGGCGGGCACGAACCCGTCACCCTGGGTACGCTTCGATCCATGCTCGATGCTGCGCTGCCCTCCCTCCCCGTCGACCCGGTCGATGATGCCGATGCGCCGGCCCCCACCGGGATCGTGTGGGACGACGCGCTGTGCGAGTACGACTTCGGACCCTTCCACCCGATGGCCCCGATCCGGCTCACGCTCACCCGGGAGCTCGCCCGCGGTGCCGGGCTGCTGGGCCGCCCCGGGGTGGTGACCCTCCCGGCACCGGTGGCGAGCGATGAACAGCTCGCCCGAGTCCATGACCCCGACTACATCGCGGCGGTCAAGCAGGCCTCACGGCCGATGGAGGAGATGACGGCGGAGGAGCTCGACGAGCTGATCCGCTTCGGACTCGGCGGTGATGATGTCCCGCCCTTCCCCGGCATGCACATCGCCTCCGCCCGGATCGCCGGTGGGTCGATCGCCGCGATCGATGCGATCCTCTCGGGCCGGGTGCGGCGCGCCGTGAACTTCGCCGGAGGGCTGCATCACGCCAAGCCGGCCACCGCCTCGGGCTTCTGCGTCTACAACGACGCCGCACTCGCCATCCGCCACGCCCTGGACACGGGGGAGGAGCGCGTGATGTACGTCGACGTCGACGTCCATCACGGTGACGGCGTGGAGCGCGCGATGTGGGACGAGCCCCGCGCGATCACCCTCTCCGTCCACGAGACCGGGGAACGGCTGTTCCCCGGCACCGGCTTCGTGCAGGACACCGGCGGGGCAGGGGCCGCAGGCACCGCGATCAACGTGCCGCTGCCCTCGCGCACCACGGCCGACGGGTGGGTGCGCGCGATCCGCGCCACCGTCCCCGCCCTGGTCCGCGCAGTGAAGCCGACGCTGCTGGTCACCCAGCACGGAGCCGACACCCACCGGCTGGACCCGCTGGCGGATCTCACGGTCTCCCTCGAGGCACAGCGCGAGGTGATGCTGCTGATGCGAGAGCTGGCCGATGAGGTCTGCGGCGGGCGCTGGCTCGCCCTCGGCGGAGGCGGGTATGCGGTGATCGACGTGGTGCCGCGCTCCTGGGCGCACCTGATCGCGATCGCGACCGGCGAGGCGATCGAGGCCACCGCCCCGCTGCCGGCCCAGTACATCGCCGCTGCCGATGCGGCGCGTACCGCCCATGGGCTCTCCCCGGAGCCGGGGCTGATCACCTTCGGGGACGGGCGACCCCTGGCCGTACGGGACTGGGAGCACGGATTCGATCCCGAGAACGGCCTCGACCGAGCGGTCCAGGCGGCGCGGCGGGTCAGCTTCCCCGAATGGGGCCTGGATCCGTTCCTGGACTGATCTCTTCTCGCACGCTCCCCGGCTGTGGGCTCCCCGGCGGTGGGCTCCCTGGCTGTGAGTGCCCAGCTCCCGAGCGCCTCACCCTCGCGACCAGACGCGAGAGCAGCAGGACCAGCAGACAGAGCAGCAGGAGGGCCGGCGCCGCGAGGGCCCAGCCGTGCAAGCCGTCGAAGATCACTGCGCCACACGCCGCTGCGGCGATCGCGACGCCCAGGACCACCTCGAGGGCGACGCCGCGCCCGCCACCGGCTCCGCGCCCGCCACCGGCGCCGCGCCCGTCACCGGCTCCGCGGCGAATGCCGCGTTCGCCGGGGCTGCCGGGGCCGCCGCGTTCGCCGGGGCCGCCGGTCAGTTGCGCCAGGGCGATGACCAGCGCGAGCACCGTGGATCCCAGGCACAGCAGCGGGAACGGATTTCCGTACCCCAGGATGATCGGCGCGAACCAGCGGAACTCGACGACATGGACCGAATCGACCGTCGGACCGAGCCATTCCGTCCGCCACGTGGGCAGCACCATCACCGTCAGCGCGGCCAGGATCAGCACCGGGGGAAATGCTCTGAACGCCGTCGTCATGGCGCGAGCCTGCCACAATGACGCCGTCACCACTCGTGCACAGACCCCAGGGGGATCCATGACGAACCGGACCACCGCCGTGCTCGACGCCTTCGCCGAGCATCTGCGTGTCCTCGAGCTCCCGCTGCCTGTCGAGGGTGTCGAGATCGCCCGCGCCGAGACCGGTGCCGCTCGCTCCCAGCTCGGCGACCATGTGATCCCGCGCCTCGAGTCGCTCGACGCCCCGCTGCTGGTGGTCATCGGCGGCTCGACCGGCGCCGGCAAGTCCACGCTGGTCAATGCGCTGGTGGGCCATCCGGTCACCCGGTCCGGGGCGATCCGTCCCACCACCCGTCGGCCGGTACTGCTGCACCACCCGCTGGATGAGCCCTGGTTCACCGGCACCCGCATCCTGCCCGGCCTCGCCCGGGTCCATGCGGGCCAGCGGCGTGATCCCGAGGCACCGGGCACCGGCGACACCACCGGCGACATCGATCCTGCGACCTCCCTCGAGCTGCGCGGCGAGGAACGGGTGCCGCAGGGCCTCGCGCTGCTGGACGCCCCGGACATCGACTCCGTCGCGGTCGGCAACCGGGAGCTCGCCCGGCAGCTGCTGCGCGCCGCGGATCTGTGGCTGTTCGTCACCACCGCCAACCGCTACGCCGACGCCGTGCCGTGGGACGTGCTGCGCACCGCCGCCGAGCGCGATGTCACCGTCGACGTGGTGATGAACCGGATCCCTCCGCGCGAGGGCGTCTCCGAGGAGCTCGCCGAGGACCTCCGCGGCATGCTCGAGCGCAACGGCATCGACGTGGACCGCCTGTTCCTGGTCCCCGAGACCGACATCGACGAGGACGGCATGCTGCCGCCCGCAGTGATCGCCGAGCTGCATGAGCACCTCAGCACCCTCGCGGCCGATGGCGAAGCCCGCAGCCGCATCGCCCGCCGCACCCTCGCCGGCGCACTCGATGGCCTGGCCGGCTCCGCAAGGACGATCGCCGAGCACGCCGTCGTGCAGGACGCCGAGCGCCAGCAGCTGCGCGAACAGGCGATCGCCGCCTTCTCCGGAGCGCGCGAACGGATCGACAACGCCCTCGGGGACGGCTCGCTGCTGCGCGGCGAGGTGCTCGCCCGCTGGCAGGACGTGGTGGGCACCGGGGAGTTCTTCCGCGGCGTGGAGTCCCTGGTGACCAGGGCCCGGGACCGGATCGGCCAGATGCTCAGCGGGAAGCCCGCCCCGGCCGTCGCTGCCGAGCAGGCGCTGGGGACCGGCCTGGTGCACGTGGTCATCGACGAGACCGCCCGCGGCGCAGAACGGGCCGAGAACGCCTGGCGCTCCTCCGCCGCCGGGCGACACCTCACCGAGGGGCAGGACCTCTCCCGCCTCCCCGACGGCTACAGCGAGGAGGTCTCGAGCGCGATCCGGGCCTGGCAGGGAGACGTGCTCGAACTGGTCCGCTCCGAGGGCGCCGACCGCCGGACCAAGGCCCGCATGCTCTCGCTCGGCGTCAACGTCGTCGGCGTCGCGCTGATGGTCGTCGTCTTCGCCTCGACCGCCTTCATCCCCACCGGCCTCGAGGTCGGGGCGGGGGCCGCCACCGCGGTCGTCGGCCAGAAGCTGCTGGAGACGATCTTCGGCGACGACGCCGTGCGCCGCATGGCCGCGATCGCCCGCGAGCGCCTCACCTCCCGGCTGGACGCACTGGTCGCCGAACGCTCCGGACCCTTCCTCGACCGTCTCGACGCCCTCGGCGAGGTCGGCACCGGCGAGCTGCTGGGCGCCGACGCCGATGCCCTCACCCAGCTCGCCCGCGACATCCGGGAGGACGCATGAGCCCGCTGCTGAGCCGCTCCGCGAAGGGCCCCGCCCCGCTCGCAGAACGGATCGACGCCCTGGAGAGCGCCCTCGAGGCGCTCGACGGCGTCGCCGCTGACGGACCGCTCGAGAGCGTGACGGAGCTGCTGGACCGCGTCGACCGGCGCCGCGCGCTCTCCGCCGAACACACCGTGATCGGGCTCTTCGGGGCCACCGGCTCCGGAAAGTCATCGCTGGTCAATGCGCTGGTCGGGGTCGATGTCTCCCGCGCCGCGGTGCGCCGGCCGACCACCGCGAAGCCGGTCGCCGCCGTGCTCGGCGCCCCCGGCAGCGATGCGCTGCTGGACTGGCTCGAGGTCGAGGACCGCCACCATCTCGACGGGACCGACGCCGCCCTCGCCACCTCCGCCGTCCAGGCGCCCTCGGGCCGCCGCGCCCGGCGGGAGCAGGCCTCTGGGCCTTCGGGTGCTCCCGGCATCGTGCTGCTGGACCTGCCTGACCTCGATTCGGTCGAGAGCGCCAACCGTGCCGTCGCCGAACGGATGACGGGCCTGGTCGACGTGCTGGTGTGGGTCACCGACCCGCAGAAGTACGCCGACGCCGTCCTCCACCAGGAGTTCGTGCGCCCCTTTGCCGGCCACGACGCCGTCACCGTGCTGGTGCTCAACCAGATCGACCGGATCCGCGAAAGTGAGCGGGAGGCCGTGATCGCCTCCCTCGCCTCCCTCGCCCGGACCGATGGGCTCGAGCAGGCCCCCGTGTTCGCCACCTCTGCGAGCACCGGGGAGGGCGTCGACGAGCTGCGCGAGCATCTGCTGCAGATCGCCCGCAGCCGCGAGGCCATCGCCTCCCGGCACCGGGCCGACGTGCGCGGCGCCGCCGAGACACTGCAGGACGCCGCCGACCCCACCGGGCTGCCGGCGGCCGCGACCCCGGCCGAGATCGATGACCTGGTCGAGGATCTCGCCACCGCAGCCCGGGTCGAGCCGGTGGCGCGCGCCGTCGGCGCCTCCTACCGTTACCGAGCGGCGGGGAAGGTGGGCTGGCCCCCGCTGCGCTGGCTGCGCGCTGCGCGGCCCGATCCGCTGCGCCGCCTCGGCATCGGCCGGGCACGCGACGGCGAAGGGCTCGAGCGCACGTCCCTGCCCGAACCGGACGCCGCAGCCCGAGCCCGCGCCGCCGGTGGGGTTCGTCGCTTCGCCGATGCCGCCTCCGTCGGCGGCAGCGATCCCTGGCGCGCCGCCGTACGGGCAGCGGCCCGCTCCCATGAGGAGGAGCTGCCCGATGCCCTCGACCAGGCGGTCGCCGGCGCCGATCTGCGCGCGACGACGACCTCCTGGTGGTGGCCGGTGCTCGATGTGCTCCAGTGGCTGGCGCTGCTCACCTGGGTGGTGGGCCTGGGCTGGCTCGGGCTGAACGCGCTGCTGGCATTCCTCGGGGTTCCGCCGCCGCCGATGCCGATGGTCGAGGAGCTCTGGATCCCGATCCCGCTGCCCACCGTGCTGGTGGTGCTCGGGATCGCGGCAGGAATCCTGATCGGCGTGGCCGGGGGAGTGGTCGCTGCGCTCACCGGTTCCTGGCACCGCCGCCGGGCGCGACGAGTGCTCACGGCCCGTGTCAGGGAGGTCGCGCACGACCTCGTCGTCGACGAGGTCGAGGCCGAGCTGACGCTCGCGGCGACGGCTGCGAGGGATCTCGCACTCGCCCACGGCTGAGGATGCAGGGTGGTTGTGTAGAATTACTGGTCGACCGTGGCGTCGGGCCCGCACGAGGCAGCTCCCCGTGCAGTCTCCGCGGGCCGCGCATACCTGATCCGCTGCATCACCGCAGGCACTGACCTGCAGAACTGAGGTTCCCTATGGGTTCAGTCGTCAAGAAGCGACGCAAGCGCATGTCCAAGAAGAAGCACCGCAAGCTGCTTCGCAAGACCCGTCACCAGCGTCGTAACAAGAAGTGATCGCCGCACGGTGATCTCTGCGTGACGCACATCGGCCCCCGCCATCAGGCGGGGGCCGACGCATGTCACGGGGCATTCATCACGCGGCGTTCAGGCGCGGCCGGAGAGACGCTCGGGCGCGGCCAGCGGGAGGTTCGGGCGCGGCCGGACGGCCAATGCTCAGGCGCGGCCGGTGAGGCGGCGCCACCAGGGGCGCTTGGCGAGTGCTGCGCGGAGCTGCCCGGCATCGACCCGGTACTTCGCGTGGACCTTGCCGTCCACGATGATGACCGGCACGTCGTAGTCCCAGTCCTCGCGCAGCTGATCATCGGCATCGATGTCGCGTACTTCCACGGTGGAGCCGACCCGGTCCGCCTCGGCCCGCACCACCGGCAGGGCCTCTTCGCAGAGGTGGCAGCCCTCTCGGGTGAGGTACAGGACGCGAGCGTCCGGATCGGTGGGTGAGGGGATGCGCGGTGCGGTCATGGGCGAACCCTATCGAGGCGGGGCGGGCGGCGATGCGCCGGGGGTCGGCGGTGATGCGGGGCCGACGAGCTGGTGCGGGAACGACGACGGGCCGCCCGCGCAGTGCGGACGGCCCGTCGGACTCATGCGGCGCAGCGCGCCGGGGGAGCGGGGAGGCTCAGGCGGCGGCCGGAGCGGTGAACTCGGCCTCGATGAGGATCTTGACGTTGTCGCCGACCATCACGCCACCGGCTTCGAGGGCCGCGTTCCAGGTCAGCCCGAACTCCTTGCGGGAGATGGTGGTCTCACCGGTGAAGCCCGCGCGGTAGATGCCGAAGGGGTCGGTGGCTGCACCCTCGTAGGTGAAGTCCAGCTCGACCGGCTTGGTGATGTCGCGGATGGTGAGGTCACCGATCAGCTTGTCGCCCTCGACCTTGGTGGAGGTGAAGGTGATCTCCGGGAACTTCTCGGCGTCGAAGAAATCGCCGCTGCGCAGGTGAGCGTCCCGATCCGGCTGAGCGGTGTTGATCGAGGCGGTCTTCAGCGCGGTGGAGAAGGAGAGGTTCTCGCCGCCCTGGCCGACCTCGAGAGAGCCCTCGAGGTCATGGAACTGGCCACGAGCCTTGGAGATGCCGGCGTGACGCACGGTGAACGCAGCGGAGGTGTGGGCGGGGTCGAGGGTCCAGGTGCCGGGGGTCAGGTCCGTCATGAGAGGTCTCCTTGGAGTTGAATGGACAGTGGCGGTCTGGAAGCGATCACCACGAGCTTGCTTGAAATATAAACTAATCTGGGGGAGGATGGCAAGCATCGGATCCCAGGAAAGAGGAGAACGTGATGGACGACACGATAACGCCCGGCGAGGGTCGAGGCTCGACCCCGGGGGAGCTGTGGCTGACTCCGCAGGAGCAGACGGCATGGCGCACCTACCTCTACGCGACGACCCTGCTGAACGACCGCTTCAGCGAGGCGCTCCAGGCGGATGCCGAGATCGACCTGACCCTCGGTGAATACGAGATCCTGGTGCGTCTGTCCGAGGCGGAGAAGAAGTTCCTGCGGATGTCCGAGCTGGCGGACAAGGTCGTCCACTCCCGCTCCCGCCTGACCCACACGATCACCCGCATGGAGAAGCGGGGGCTCGTGGAGCGGGTTCGCTGCACGGATGACGGACGCGGCCGGCAGGCCCAGCTGACCGCAGCCGGAGAGCAGATGCTCGAGCGCGCCGCCCCCACGCATGTGCGCTCCGTGCGCGAGCACCTGCTCGATGTGATCGGCCACGACGATCTGCTCGAGCTGGGCCGGATCCTCGGCAAGACGCTCGACGAGGACGCCCCCGTGGCCGTCGGATGTCCGGCACCTCACGAGACGGCCTCCGCTCCCCGCTGATCCGGAGGTTCGGTTGGTACCGTGAAGCGGCTCGGGCCTGAGCCCGCAGCGCGACAGTGAAAGAGGACTCCCCGCCCATGACCACCACCACGGTCCACCTCGTCCGCCACGGCGAGGTGCACAACCCCGAGCGCATCCTGTACGGCCGCCTGCCCGGGTACCGGCTCAGCGATCGTGGTGAGCAGATGGCAGGCCTGGTCGGCCAGCATCTCGCTGAGGCGGATATCGCGGTGGTCCGCTCCTCCCCGCTGCTGCGCGCGCAGCAGACCGCCGCCCCGATCGCCAGCCCGCACGGCCTCGAGATCACCACCGACCAGCGGCTCATCGAGTCCGGCAACCACTTCGAGGGCCACCGGATGGGCCATGGTGAGGCCAAGCTGAGCGATCCGCGCAACTGGCGCTGGTTCCTGAACCCCTTCCGCCCCTCCTGGGGCGAGCCCTACCGTGCGCAGGTGGCACGGGTGGTCTCGGCGGTGCACGACGCGCGCGCCGCGGCCGAAGGCCGTGAGGCCGTGCTCGTGCTCCACCAGCTCCCGATCTGGGTGACGCGCCGCAGCGCCGAGGGCAAGCCTCTCTTCCATGATCCGCGCCGCCGCCAGTGCGGGCTGTGCTCGGTCACCAGCCTCCGCTTCGTGGGCCCGCACCTCGCGGACGTGGGCTACGCCGAACCCGCTGCCGCGCTGTACGCCGGGGCGGTCGACGCCACCGGAGGCAAGCTCACGTGAGCATCAGGACCTCATCCTCGCGCACCCTGCGCCTGACCCGGCGCGGCCTGCTGGGAGCGGCTGGCGGCGCCTCCGCCGCGCTGCTGCTCGCCGCCTGCGGGACCGACACCGGCGAACGCTATGCCTCCGGGGATTCCGGATATGTCTCCGGCGACGGCGTGGCCACCGAGATCCCGCCGGCGGACCGCGCCGAGCCGCTCGAGTTCTCCGGCACCTCCTACGACGGTGAGCAGATCACGGCCGCTGACCGGCGGGGCGAGGTGCTGGTGCTGAACGTCTGGTACGCCTCCTGCCCGCCCTGCCGCAAGGAGGCTCCTGACCTCCAGGCGATCCACGAGGAGTACGCGGAGCAGGGCGTGTCCTTCCTGGGGGTCAACGTGCGCGATGCCGCCGGCCCGGCGCAGGCCTTCGAGGAGCGCTACGGGATCACCTACTCCTCACTGCCCGATCCGGACGCCGAGATCATGTTCTCGCTGCGAGGCCAGGTCGCACCCAATGCGGTGCCCTCCACCCTGGTGATCGACCGCGAGGGTCGGGTCGCCGCACGCATCTCCGGCGCCGCGGACCCCTCGGTGCTGCGCGCGATGATCGATGTGGTGGTCGCCGAATGATCGTCGCCGAGGTCGGGGCCGCCTTCCAGGCCACCGCGCTGTCCGGCTCGCTGTTGCTGGCCGTGGCCGTGGCCGCTGCCGCGGGCCTGGTCGCCTTCCTCTCTCCCTGCGTGCTGCCGGTGGTGCCCGGATACCTCGGCTACGTCTCGGGGCTCGCCGGGCAGAGCGCGGTGGGACCGGGCACGGGCGCCGGCGCGAAGCGCGCCCGACCCCGCACCGGGCGCTTGCTCGCCGGCAGCGCACTGTTCGTCGCCGGCTTCGCCATCGTCTTCATGGTGCTCGGCGGATTCGCCGGCGCGCTGGGCTACCTGCTCCAGGCGTACAGCGTGTGGATCAACCGCGTCGCCGGCGCGATCGTGATCCTCATGGGTCTGCTGTTCATGGGGGTGTTCCCCGGCCTGTCCGCCACCCGGCCCGTCTCCTCGAAGCGTCCCGATGCGGGGCTGCTCGGTGCTCCGCTGATGGGACTGATCTTCGGGCTCAGCTGGACACCCTGCATCGGACCCACCTACGCGGCCATCGTCGCCCTCTCCCTCGACGGCGGAGGCGAGGGCGCGGCGTTGCGCGGCGCCGTGCTGGCACTGGCCTACTCGCTGGGCCTGGGCATCCCCTTCGTCGTCTTCGCGCTGCTCTTCGAGCGGGCACTGGGCCTGAGCAAGAAGCTCGCCGCCCACCGGCGCACCATCGGCCTGCTCTCCGGGGCGCTGCTGATCGCGATCGGGGTGCTGCTGATGACCGGCGTGTGGTCGACCTGGATGAGCGGGCTGCAGGGCCTGATCGCGACCTTCGAGCCGGTGGTGTGATGAACGAGAAGACGCCCGGGAACAACCCTGGCACCGACGCTCCGGACACTCCTGCTCCGGACACTGCCGCTCGCGGGGCGAGCGGCTCCTGGAGCAGCAAACCCGAGGTTGACGGCACCGCCCCGGTCACCGTGCCCGGCCTGGGCCTGCGCGGCACGCTGCTGTTCCTCTGGCGCCAGCTGACCAGCATGCAGACCGCGCTGATCCTGCTGATGCTGCTGGCGGTCGCCGCGGTGCCCGGCTCGCTCTACCCGCAGCGCAGCGTGAACCCGGCACTGACGGATCAGTTCCTCGAGGAGAACGGCAAGTGGGGGGAGTTCCTCGACGCGCTGGGCTTCTTCGAGGTCTTCTCCTCGCCGTGGTTCTCCGCGATCTACCTGCTGCTGTTCATCTCGCTGATCGGCTGCATCGTGCCGCGCGTCGGCGTGCACCTGCGGCAGCTGCGCTCGAAGCCGCCGCGGACCCCCTCGCGGCTGAATCGGTTCGTCGGCCATACCCGGGTCGAGCTGCCCGGTGCCGATGCTGACACCCTGCTGCAGCAGGCGCAGCATGCGCTGCGCCGCTCGCGCTATCGCACCGAGGTGCGGGAGGAGGCCGCCTCCCGCTCAGTCAGCGCCGAGCGGGGCCTGCTGCGGGAGACCGGCAACCTGGCCTTCCACATCGCCCTGGTCGGGGTGCTGGTCTGCATCGCCGGTGGGCAGATGACCAGCTACCGGGGCCAGATCACGGTGATCGAGGGCACCGGGTTCTCGAACTCGCTGACACAGTACGACTCCTTCGAGTCCGGGGCCTGGTTCGACGAGCGGGACATGCCGGCCTTCCGCCTCACCCTCGAGGACTTCCGCGCCACCTACGTTCAGCCCGGGGAGTCCGGCAACGTCGGCGAGCCCCGCTCCTTCGAAGCCGACGTCGCCGTGACCACCCCCGGGGACCCCGAGCGCTCGCAGACCGTGCAGGTCAACAAGCCGCTGCACATCGACGGCGCCTCGATGTACCTGCTGGGCAACGGCTACGCCCCCGAGGTCACCGTCACCGACCCCGAGGGCACCGTGGTCGCCGAGGGCCCGATCATCACCGTTCCCATGGGCGATGTCGGCTACACCTCACAGCTCGTGATCAAGGCCCCGGATGCCCGGCCCGAACAGACCGCCGTGGTCGGATACTTCCTGCCCACCGGCACCATCGACGAGCAGGGCCCCCATTCGCTGTACCCGGATTCCCTGGACCCACAGCTCGCGCTGACCGTCCACCAGGGCGATCTGGGCCTCGACTCCGGGATCCCGCAGAACGCCTACGAGGTGGACGTCACCACCCTCACCCCAGTGGCGGGGGAGGACGGCACCCCGGTGCTGATCCGCCTCTACCCCGGCCAGGAGTTCGAGCTGCCCGACGGCACCACCGTCAGCTTCGACGGGCTGCGGCGCTACGCCGCCTTCGACATCGCCCACAACCCCTTCGAGCGCGGGATCCTGGTCAGTGCCCTGGTCGCTGCAGGCGGGCTGATCCTGTCGCTCTTCGTGCCCCGCCGCCGGGTGTGGGTGCGGGTGCGGAGCACAGCCGATGGCGCCGTGCTCGAGGTGGCAGGACTGGCCCGCAGCGACGACTCGACTCTCGAGGCAGACGTGCACGCTCTGGCCTCGAAGCTCTCCACGGCGCAAGATGGACCCCTGGCCGAGGACCGCAGCAATGACGACGAACGGCTCCCACGAGCCGCGAAGAACTCCTCTGAAGGAAGTGCACAGTGATCAATGAGCAGCTCGCAGAGCTCTCGAACCTCGCGCTCGTGGTGGCGATCGTCCTCTACGTGCTCGCCCTGATCGGCTTCTCCGCCGATCTCTCCTCGACCTCGCAGCGACGCAGCGATGCGCGCCTCGCAGCCCTGGACGAGCAGGAGGAGACGCGCGTCCTGCAGACCGCGACGGTCGCCTCCGAAGGGGCCGCCCCGGTCTCCGTGGAGCGCGGGACCAGTGGTCCGGATGGCCCGCTCGCCGCCGCCGAGGGAACAGGGGTGCATGCTCCCGGCGCCATGACCGCGCAGAAGTTCGCGTTCATCCTCTCCATCGGCGCGACGCTGCTGCACGTGCTGGGAGTGCTGGCCCGTGCGATCGCCACCCAGCGCGTGCCCTGGGCGAACATGTACGAGTTCGCGACCACCAGCTCCGCCCTGGTGATGGTCGCCTTCCTGGTCTTCAGCATCAAGCGCACCGAGCTGCGCACGCTGGGCACCTTCGTGGTCGGCCCGGTGCTGCTGATGCTCCTGCTCGCCCAGACGTTCTGGATCGTCCCCGCCGCGGCGCTCACCCCGAGCCTCCAGAACTCGCACTGGCTGATCATCCACATCGGCATCGCGATCATCGCCACCGCCCTGTCCATCCTCGGAGCGGTGGTCGCGGCCCTGCAGCTGCTGCAGGGCCGCCATGAGCACGCTCTGGCGGAGAAGGCGGCCGCCGGCGAGGTGCTGCCCGAGCACTGGGGGCGCGCCGGCCATGTGCTGGACCGCCTGCCCACCTCGAAGGTGCTGGAGTCGCTGAGCTTCCGCATCCACTCGATCGCCTTCGTGTGCTGGACCTTCACCCTGATGTTCGGCGCGATCTGGGCACGAGAGGCGTGGGGCCGCTTCTGGGGCTGGGACCCGAAGGAGGTGTGGACCTTCATCATCTGGGTGATCTATGCGGCCTACCTGCATGCGCGGGCCACCGGCGGCTTCCGCGGCAGCCGCGCCGCGGGCCTCGCCCTGGCCGGCTTCGTGGCCGTGGTCTTCAACTACACCATCGTCAATACGGTGATCAACGGCCTGCACTCCTACTCGGGCCTGTGAGCAGGATCAGGAGCATCTGAGCAGGCACAGAAGCCGCAGCAGGCAGCACTCGGCCCGGGACGGATCCCTCCGTCCCGGGCCGTTGTTCGTCGTCAGTGCCCGTCGTCAGTGCCGTGTGCGGTGCTCAGGTCTCGGTGCGGAGCTCCGTCACTGTGCGGTCACGGTGCGGTGCTCAGTCCCGTTGCGGGGCTCAGGCGCCGCGGTCGTCCTCGCCCGCAGCAGGATCGCTCCCGCCATCCGGGCCGGGCCGGTCCTCTCGCTGCACGCCCTGCTCATCCTGGTCATGCTGCGTCCGCTCCCGTCGCTCCCGACGGATGTCCTCGTCGAGCCTGCGCAGGAAGTCGGGGTCTTCGTCAGGTGCCAACGGGCCCTGCCGGCGCGGGCGCCCGCCGCCACCGGGAACGCTGCGGTCCTTGCCCACGAAGAGCCAGGTGATCGGCCCCACCCAGGGGATCAGCACGACCAGCACGATCCACGCCCATTTCGGCAGCCCGCGGATCTTCTCGTCCTCGGTCTGCACGCAATCGGCGAGCGCGAAGACGGTCAGGGCGATGGAGAGAACTGCAAGAATGCCGCGGGCCATGACCGAAGTCTAGGCAACGGACCTGATCGCCGGGTGGGGGAGGCAGATCCGATGGTGCGGGCAGCGGCCTGCGAGCGGATCCAGGCAGGAGAACTACCCTGGACCCATGCGTCAATTCCTGCTCTACGCCGTCATCCGCCTGGGACTGTGGATCCTGCTCTGGTGGGCACTGACCCTGCTGGACGTCGGGGTGATGCTGGCCGGGGTGCTGGCGGCGCTGATCGCGATGCTGATCTCGATCCTGTTCCTGGACCGGCTGCGGGACGCCGCCGCGATGCGCTGGAAGGCGGCCGACGAACGCCGGGCAGAGCGCCGCGGCCCCGACATCGACGAGGACGCCGAGTACGAGGACGCCATGCTCGACGATGCCGCCCGGAACGGCGAGGCGGGCACCGGGAGCGATCTTCGGGGCGCGGGCGCGGCGGGCCCTGCTGCGGGACCGGGGCAGCTGCCGGATCTTGATGAGCCCGACCACGATCAGCCCGGCCCTGATCAGCCGGGTCAGGTCAGAGGATCAGACCGATGAGCACCAGGAGCGAGTAGACCAGCTCGAGGCGACCAGTCGCGCCGAGCACCGGGATCAGATCACGACCCCGGGCCCCGCGCAGCACGGTGAGCACCGGGCCGATCGCGAGCGGCAGGGCGAGAATCACCAGGGCCACCGGCCACTGCTCTGCGATCACCGGCACCATCAGCACGAAGGGCACCAGCACCGTCGCGGCGTACAGTCCGCGCGTGCCCCGTTGGCCGAGCCGCACCGCGAGGGTCCGCTTGCCGGCCACCTCGTCGGTGGGGATGTCCCGCAGGTTGTTGGTGAGCATGAGCGCTACGGCGAGCAGCCCGATCGCGACGGAGGCGAGCATGGCGACCCAGGTGGGCTGCTGGGTGATCGCGTAGGCGGTGCCGTTGACGGCGACCAGCCCGAAGAACACGAACACGAACAGCTCCCCGAGCCCCAGGTATCCGTAGGGCTTCTTCCCCCCGGTGTAGAACCAGGCGGCGGCGATGGCGGCGGCGCCCACCACCAGGGCCCACCAGATCTGGGCGAGCGCGATCAGCGCCAGCCCGAACAGGCCACCGAGCGCCAGCGCGAGGATCGCGGCGCGCTTCACGGTGGCGGGGGCGGCCGCACCGGAGCCGGTCAGGCGGAAAGGCCCCACCCGGTCATCGTCCGTGCCGCGGATCCCGTCGGAGTAATCATTGGCGTAGTTCACGCCGATCTGCAGGGAGAACGAGACGGCGAGGGCGAGCAGCGCCCGGGGGATGACGAGTGACCAGTCCACGTCCCCGTGCAGCCTCTGCAGCTGCCAGACTGCGGCGCCGGTGCCGGCGGCGACCGGGGCCAGTGCGGCGGGGAGGGTGCGGGGTCGGGCGCCCTGCACCCACTGGGACAGGCTGGCCATCGTGCTCCTCGAGGATGCGGGGGAAGAGTGGGGAAGAGTGCTGGCCGCCGCACGACGGCCTCCACGAGGATACGCCGCGGTCAGATCCCGGAACCGGCCCCGGCACCGAATCACACCCCGCCTCTGCATCACGCCCGCTTCTGGATCGCGCCTCAGCGACCGGCCTCTGCACTCCGCCTGTCAGGCCCCGCTCGGGTGGGGCGCTACCTGGCCTCGCTGGCGAGGCGGCGGGCGGTGGCCCGGTCCACCTTGCCGATGCCCAGCAGCGGCAGCTGCTCCACGACGTGCACCCGCTTGGGGATCATGTGGGCAGGCACCTCAGAGGTTCGCAGCGCCGAACGCACCAGGGAGGTGGCCTCCGCCGGGTCGATCCCCGGCTCGAGGGTGACAAGAGCCTCGATGCGCTGCCCCCACTCCGGGTCCGCGACTCCCACGACCACGTTCGTGCGCACCATCCCGCGCAGCATCAGCGAGCGGTCGATGGCACGCTCGACGTCCTGCGGCAGGACCTTGCGGCCACCGGTGTTGATCACGTCGTCGGCCCGGCCCAGCACGGACAGCGCCCCGTCGGCGGAGAGCTCGGCGAGGTCGGAGGTGAGGAACGCACGCTCCGCACCTGCACCTGCACCTGCACCTGCACCTGCACCTGCACTCGCATCCGCGCCTGCGCCTGTATCCGCAGTCGTGTGAGAGGCGAAGGGGGTGGTGTCGACGCCGCCGTCAGCGGTGAGATACCCGAGTGCGAGGGTGGGGGAGGAGATCTCGAGCCGCCCGGCCCCGGAGGCGTCAGGCTCGGTGAGCCGCAGCCGCACGCCCGGCAGCGGCGCGCGGTCGTAGACACAGCCGCCAGCGGTCTCGGAAGAGCCGTAGGTGGTGCGCACAGCGATCTTCTGGGCGCGGCACCGGGCGAGGATGTCGGCACTGGTCGCCGCGCCGCCCACCAGCACGGCGGCGAAGCGCTTGAGCAGGGAGCGGGCGCGCACGTCGGCCCCGGAGGTGCCGGTGACGATCCGGCTCAGCTGGGTGGGAACGAGCGAGGTGAAGGCGGGCAGGCCGAGCTGCTCGGCCCGGGCAAGAGCGGGTCCAGCGAGCGCCACGAACGCCGCGGCATCGAAGTGGCCGCGCAGATCCGGCAGCGGCTCCGGGAGTGCGGGCCGGCCCAGGCCCAGCACCTGGCCGGTGCGGTGAGCGCGGGCGATGACCTGCACCCCGGCGATATGGGTGGGCGGCAGCAGGGGCAGCCAGAAGCCATGCCCCCGGCTGTCCGCGGCGGTGCCGTCGGCCGCGAAGAGCTGCGCGGTCGCATCCTGTGAGACCAGCAGCGCCTCGCGGGTCAGCGCGACCGCCTTGGCGATGCCGGTCGAACCGGAGGTGGGGACCACCAGCGCGGTGTCCTCGAAGCCGGCCGGCAGCTGCGACGGAGCGGCGAACGGCCCCAGCCACAGCCGTGCCCGCCCTGCCATCACCTCACCGATCGCCTCGACGTGAGCGGTGAGGGAGGCTGCGGAGGCGTCATAGCCGGGCGGGACCAGCCAGGGCAGGGACCCCGCGGGGGAGTGGTCGCTCATCTCAGCCCTGCGGGTGCGGGAACCGCGACCAGTCAGGGTCGCGCTTCTCGAGGAAGGCGTCGCGGCCCTCGGCGGCCTCGTCGGTCATGTACGCCAGGCGCGTCGCCTCCCCGGCGAAGACCTGCTGGCCCATCAGCCCGTCATCGGCGAGGTTGAACGCGAACTTCAGCATCCGGATCGCCTGCGGCGACTTGGTGGCGATGGTCGCCGCCATCTCCAGCGCCACATTCTCGATCTGAGCGTGATCGACCACGCGGTTGACCGCGCCCCAGTCGTAGGCGTCCTGGGCGGAGTACTCCTCGGCGAGGAAGAAGATCTCCCGGGCCCGCTTCTGACCCACCTGCTTGGCGAGATAGGCGGAGCCGTAGCCGCCGTCGAAGGAGCCGACGTTCGCATCGGTCTGCTTGAACCGGGCGTGCTCGCGGGAGGCGATCGAGAGGTCCGAGACCACGTGCAGAGAATGCCCACCGCCCGCAGCCCAGCCATTCACCAGCGAGATGACGACCTTGCCCATGGTGCGCATCAGGCGCTGCACCTCGAGGATGTGGAGCCGGCCGGAGGAGCCGGTCCGCACCTGCGCGGTGTCGCCGTACTCCTCCTCCGCCGCGTATTCGTAGCCTGCGCGGCCCCGGATCCGCTGGTCCCCGCCAGAGCAGAAGGAATGGCCGCCGTCCTTGGGAGAGGGGCCGTTGCCGGTGAGCAGGATGACGCCCACGCCGGTGTCCAGCCGCGCATGGTCCAGCGCCCGGTACAGCTCGTCGACTGTGTGTGGGCGGAAGGCGTTGCGCACCTCGGGGCGGTCGAAGGCGATCCGCACGGTGGGCAGGTCCCGCTCGGTGCGCTCCCCATCGGCGGACTCGATCCGCTGGACCGCCCGATGGTAGGTCAGGTCGGTCAGCGCGGGCCCGCCGTGCTCGCTCGCGGGCACCTCCCGCCAGAGGTGCGGATCGAAGGTGTCGGAGACCCGACGGGGCAGCGGAGCAGGCGGGGTGGTCATGGAAGCCAGGGTAGTCCGGCCGCCGTCGACTGAGGATCGCCGACGAGCCGGCCGTAGGTCAGCACGTCCAGGCGCTCCCCGTCGATGAGGAACTTCCCCCGCTCGGTGCCCTCGTGAACGAAACCCGCCGCGCGGGCCACGGCGCCGGAGGCGGGATTGTTCGCGCGGTGGCCGAGCTCGAGGCGCTCCAGCCCCCACCCTCCTAAGGCCGACGGCGCCAGCGCGCAATCGGCGACCGCTGCCGCCGCCCGGGCAGCCAATCCGCTCCCGCGGTGCGCGGCATGGAGCCAGTAGAAGAACCAGCCGTTCCGGTTCTCCTCGTCGATGCTGATCGCGACCAGGCCCACGAGAACGTCGTTCCCATCGACGATCGCGGTCGCCCGGCGCTCAGAGGACAGCAGCCACGCCGTCTGCTCCCGAGCCTGTTCGAGAGTGGTCACGGTGCCCTGCCGGGCCATGTCCGGCGCGGAGCGGTAGGCCTCCAGGAGGTCAGGAGAGTCGTCCGTGCGCACGGGACGCAGCCGGTAGCCGTGGGCTGGGTCCGGAGGAAGAGGCCGGGCGGAGGGTGTGGGAGAGTCCGGGAGGAAGGGCGCGGTCACGGTGCCATCCTCTCGGCTTGGTCTCGACGCCGCCACCTCATTACCCTCGAGGGCATGAGAATCCCCTCCGCCCTGCGCGAGCGCGGCATCGATCGCGTCCACGCGTGGTCGATCCCCATGACCACTCGCTTCCGCGGCATCGCCGAGCGCGACGGCCTGCTGCTGCACGGCCCGGCCGGATGGTCGGAGTTCTCCCCGTTCTGGGACTACGACGCGGAGGAGTCCGCTGCCTGGCTGCGCGCCGCGCTCGCCGACGCCACCACCGAACGCCCCGCCCCGCTTCGCGACCAGATCGAGGTCAACGCGACCATCCCCGTGGTCCCCGCGGTGCTCGCCCATCGCATCGCGACCGTCGGCGGAGCCCGCACCGCGAAGATCAAGGTCGCCGATCCGGGATCGACCCTCGCCGAGGACGCCGAGCGGCTCGAGGCGGTGCGTGACGCGATGGGCCCCGCCGCCCGCCTGCGGATCGACGCCAATGCCGCCTGGACCCTCGAGGAGGCACTCACAGCACTGCCCGTGCTGGAGCGCGCCGCCGGCGGTCTCGAGTACGCCGAGCAGCCCTGCGCCGAGCTTGCGGACCTCGCAGCCCTGCGCCGCGCCCTCGGCATTCCCATCGCCGCAGACGAATCCGTGCGCCGCGCCGAGGACCCGCTGCTCGTCGCCCGCGCCGAGGCCGCTGACCTGCTGGTGATGAAGGTCCAGCCCCTCGGGGGAGTGCAGCGCTGCCTGGAGCTGGCCGAACAGGCCGGCCTGCCGGTGGTGGTCTCCTCCGCGCTCGAGAGCAGCGTGGGACTCAGCGCCGGCCTCGCCCTCGCCGCCGCGCTGCCGGAGCTGCCCTATGCCTGCGGTCTCGCCACCGCCACGCTGCTCACCGGCGATCTCGTCGACGAGCCGCTCCGCGCGGCGCAGGGCGTCCTGCCCGTGGACCGCCCCGAGCCGGCTCCTGAGCTGCTGGAGCGCCACGCCGCGGGCGCCGAGCTCACCGCCCGCTGGGAGCAGCGCCTCGAGGCGTGCACCGCGCAGCTCTGACTCGACGCTCGCCGCGGTGCTGACCCCGCGCGCATTACGCTGACGGGGTGCTTGAGCGAACCTCCCTGACCACCCCGCCCGCGTGGATCGACGCCCCCGTGCCCACAGGCTCCGGGGCGGTCGACCAGTCCGTGGCGCTCTGGAGCGCGCTGGCAGCGCTCGGCGTGCGGGAGGCTGTGATCGCCCCCGGCTCCCGATCGGCCCCGCTGGTCTACGCCCTGGCCGTGGAGGGGAACGCGGAGAGGATCCGCGCTCACGTGCGGATCGACGAACGGGCGGCGGCCTTCACGGCGCTCGGGCTGAGCCGTCAGGACCCGGCGCATCCGGCAGCGGTGGTCACGACCTCGGGCACCGCCACCGCGCACCTGCATGCCGCGGTGATGGAGGCCCACCACTCCCGGATCCCGCTGCTGGTGCTCACTGCGGATCGTCCCGCCGAGCTGCGGGAGGTGGGTGCCAATCAGACCACCCGGCAGGCCGGGATGTTCCGCTCCCTGGTGCGCCTGGCCGTGGACCTGCCGGCTCCTGCGGCCGTCCAGGCGAGCCCCCTCGAGCTGCGCACCGCCGTCTCCACCGCTGCGAGGGCGCTGGCCGCGGCGACGGCGGAGCATCCGGGCCCGGTGCACCTGAATCTTTCCTTCCGGGACCCGCTGGTGCCGCGCCCACAGGCCGGTGACTCACCGGACCACGACTCGACCCGGAGCGCTTCCGAACCCTCCCGTGAGCGGATCGTGCTCACCCACCGCGCCCACCCGGTGGCACCTGCCCCGCAGCCGGTGCCGGTCGATGACCGCACGGTGGTCGTCGCAGGGGACGGCGCAGGTCCCTCCGCCGCCGAGTTCGCTGCCCGCCACCAGCTGCCGCTCCTGGCCGAACCGAGCTCCGGTGCGCTCCACGGGGTGAGCCTGGTGCCCCGCTATCCCGCGCAGCTGCGCGCCGTGATGGCTGATCCGGAGCATCTGCTGCGACCGCAGCGGGCGATCGTCTTCGGCCATCCCACGCTCTCCCGTCCCGTCGTCGGCGCCCTGCTCGGGGCCGAGGACGTCGAGGTGATCGTGGTGGATCCGCACCTGGACTGGCCCGACGTCGCCCGCCGGGCGCGACTCGTGGTCCCTGCCGCGGTAGGGCAGGAGACGCTCCCCGTGGACGAGACACGGCGCACCGAGCGGCTGGCGGCCTGGGCAGAGGCGGCCACCGCTGCCGCAGCGGCGCTGCCGATGACCTGGCAGCAGCACGCCGCGCTCGCCGTCTGGGAAGCCTCCGGCCCAGAGGACGTGCTGGTGCTCGGCTCCTCGAGCCTGATCCGCGACCTCGAACAGCACGCAGGCCCGAGCGCGGCCCGGGTCATCGCCAATCGTGGTCTGGCCGGTATCGACGGCACCGCCGCGATGGCCGGAGGCATCGCCCTGGCCCAGCAGGCCCTGCAGGCCCTGCAGGCCCAGCTGGCGCAATCGGCGCAGCCGGCTCAGCCGGCTGAGCGGGCCCCCGACACGCGGGACGCTCCCGGACGCGTGCGGGCGCTGGTCGGCGACCTCACGGCCCTGCACGACCTCACCGGGCTGATCATCGGACCGGAGGAGGAGACTCCAGAGCTGGACCTGATCGTGGTCGATGACGGCGGCGGCCGGATCTTCTCCGGACTCGAGCATGCCGCGGCCCCGCCCGCGCTGCTGCGACGTTTCTTCACGACCCCGCACGGGGTCGATATCACCGCCGCGGCCGCTGCGCTCGGGGCGACAACCCAGCAGGTCACCCCTCAGACGCTCCCGGCCGCTCTGGCCGAGCCGGCCCACGGTCTGCGCGTTCTGGTCGTCCAGGAGACACCCAGCAGCATCCCGAGGAACTCTTGAACAGGGATGCTGATATGGACCCCATGAAGGACGAGCGCGCTTCGCACGAGGATGATCACTTCTCCGCCTCCGGGCAGCCCTGGCAGTCAGAGTCTCCGGCTTCCGACCCTCTGGCGCCCGACCCTCTGGCTCCCGACTCTCGGACCGATCAGGGCACCTCCCCCTCGGCCACTGCCGAGGTGTCGAACCCTGCAGCCGTGTCCGCTGCAGCCACTCCCACCACCGCGATCCCCGCCGTCTCGACCCCTGACCCCGCTGGCACCGCCGCCACCGCCGGCACCGTCATGAGCGGTGCAGCTGCGCCTGCTCCTGGACCAGCACCTGCTCCGTCGCGTCGCGGGCCGGGCTGGGGCGGGGTGACCGGTCTGGTGGCGCTCGGGATGCTGCTCTCCAGCGGGGCGACGCTCGGGGGAGTGGTCGCCTACGACCAGCTCAGCGGCTCCGATCTCGCCCCCATCGTGCAGGAGGCCCCCGTCTCGAGCGCCGAGGCCCGACCGGCCGCGCTGTCCAGCGGCGAGGACGCCGATTGGGCGAGGATCGCCGAGCTGGTCGGGCCCAGTGTGGTGGCGATCCACGTCTCCACCGGCAGCGGCACCAGCCAGGGCACCGGCGTGATCCTCGACGAGCAGGGCACGATCCTGACCAACAACCATGTCGTCGAGGGAGCCCAGGGCGTCGAGGTCACCACGAGCGACGGGCTCAGCTACCCGGCCTCGATCGTCGGCACCGACTCCATCACGGACCTCGCCGTGCTCCGGATGGACTCCGCGCCTGGGGACCTCCAGCCCGCCGCCTTCGCCGACTCGACGACGGTCGAGGTCGGGCAGCCGGTGATGGCGTTGGGCACCCCGCTGGGACTGCGGAACACGGTCACCACCGGCATCGTCTCCGCCCTGGACCGTCCGGTCACCGCCTCCGGGGAGGAGTCCGACGGGTCCGACACCACCTATTCGTCCGCGATCCAGACCGATGCCGCGATCAACCCCGGCAACTCCGGCGGCCCGCTGGTGGACGCCGCCGGCCAGGTGATCGGGATCAACACCGCGATCGCCGGGATCCCCAACGCCTCCGGTCAGGCCGGCAGCATCGGACTGGGCTTCGCGATCCCGTCGAACACCGCGACGATGATCGCCCGCCAGCTCCAGGAAGATGGCACCGCCGAGCACGCCTTCCTCGGAGTGACCAGCAAGGATGGATCCTCCTCGGAGGGTGGAGCGACCCATCGTGGGGCCGAGGTCGTCAGCGTCGAGCAGCAGAGTCCCGCCTCCGAGGTCGATCTGCGGGAAGGCGATCTCATCATCGAGGTCGACGACGTCCCGGTCGGCGGTGCCGCGGCGCTCACGGGCGTGGTGCGCGGGCTCGAGATCGATTCGACGCACCGCTTCGAGGTGGTGCGGGATGGTGCCGTGCAGATGCTCGAGGTCACCCTCGGGGTGCGTCCCTCCTGAGCCTCAGGCGGAGGATTCTCCGCGCAGGGCGCGCAGCATCGGCCGACACTTCGCGAGCGCCTCAGCATGCTCGGAGACGGGATCCGAGGCGGCGACCAGGCCCCCACCGGCCTGCATCACCACCGTCCGGTCATCGACCAGGTGCGCCATCCGCAGCGCGATCGCCCACTGCCCGTCCCCGCGGGCGTCCATCCAGCCCACCGGAGAGGCGTAGCCGCCGCGGTCCTGGGGCTCGAGCCGCGCGATGATCTCGTCGGCCTCTTCCCGCGGCGTGCCGGACACCGCCGCCGAGGGGTGCAGGCGCGAGGCCACATCGAGGCTCGTGGTGCCGTTCCGCAGCCGTGCTGAGACGTCCGAGGCGAGATGCTCCAGTCCCGGCAGGCGCAGCACGAAGGGCTCAGGCGAGACCTCGATCTCCTCCGCCAGGCCGGCCAGCCGGTCCACCACGGAATCGACGGCGAAGGCATGCTCGGAGCGCTCCTTCGCATCGGCGCGGAAGGCGCGGCGGTCCACCTCGTCGAGCTCGCCGTCGTCGGCCACCGGGCGGGAGCCGGCCAGCACCCGCGAGAAGACCCGGCCGTCCTCGGTCTGGGCGAGCATCTCGGGGCTCGCGCCCACCACATCCTCGAGGTGATACACCCAGGTGCTCGGATAGGCGCGGGCCAGCCGGGTGAGCAGCACCGCAGGCTCGAGGGGGACGCGGCTGCGCACGGTGGTCCGCTCGGAGAGCACCACCTTCGCGGCGCGGCCCGCGTGGATCTCGAGAATCGCCTCCTGCACCAGCGCCTGGTACTCCTCCGGGGTGTGGTCGGCCTCCAGGTCGAACTGGTCGGGGCCCGCCGCGGACACCGGGGGCGAGGGGAAGAGGTCCCGCCAGGAGGTGGGCAGCGAGGGCTCCTCGTCGACGCCGACGACGGTGAGGAAGGCCTCGCCGTCGTGCACGCCGAGCAGAGCGCGCGGCACCATCAGCGTCGAGGGGCGCTGCGAGGCGTCGGCATAGGAGAAGCTGCCCAGCGAGATCAGCCCGCTGGTGCGCACCCGCACCTCGTCATCGACCCGGGCGCGGTCGGCCATCTCGCGGAATGCGGCGCTCGCGGCGGTGAAGCGGTGCCGGCCGGTGGTCTGCACGGACCAGGCCGTGCCCAGGGCCACCACTCCCTGGCCGTGACGGATCCAGGCACCGCTGACCTCGGCGGGGACGTGCTCGAGCAGGTCGACCGGGTCCTCGATCCGCTGGGTGCGCACGAACAGGGTCGCCGCGGGGGCGTCGGGGGCATGGAGCGGGGCAGACATCCCCGTCATTATGCGACACCGCAGCCGCTCTGGGCCGTGACCCGCGTCCCGTGGCCAGATGCGCCGAGCCGCTGCTGCGAGGTGCGACCATGGACCGGCGACCCCGCCCGAGGGGCGTGCGGAGCCGCTCCCGGCCCCGCGTCCCCGTCCCCTCACTTCCTGAAGGAGCGAGCACGTGAGCAGCACCGCCGAAAGCATCGCGACACCTCTGGTCCGCGGTGTCCTCGGGGCGCTCACCTCGCTCGGCATCGCCGTCGCCGTCGTGGTGGTGCCGGCGCTGGCCGCACAGGTCGCCGGGACCGCGTCGACCGCGACCGCGCTCGACGCGATCATCATCTCCCTGAACCTGCTGATCCTCGGGCACGGCGGCGGCATCATGCTGAGCACCGGGGTGATCGACGGCGCCGTGACGCTGACCCCCTTCGGCCTGTTGCTCCTGCTCGTGCTGCTGTCCGCCAGCGCCATGCGACGGGTGGGCCGGGCGCTGCGGCCGGTGCGGGACGACGGCCTGCTGCGCACCGGCGCGCTGCGTGACGTCGGCTCCGCGCTGGGCATGTACGCGCTGGTCTATGCGATCGGACTGGCGCTGGTGGCCAGCATCGGTCGCAGTGCGGACTCCTCGCCCATGGTCACCTCCGCGGTGGTCTCCGGGGCGATGGTCGCGGTGACCGGTGGTCTGATCGGGCTGCTGTGGTCCCTGCGCCGGGAGCCGACGGAGTCGGTGCCCGGGGTGCGGGTCCTGGACCTGCTGCCCGCACCGTATGGCGATATCGCACGCTCCGCGCTGCTCGCGGTGACCGGGCTGCTCGGCGTCGGCATGGCGGTCGTGGTGGTGATGCTCCTGCTCTCCGTGCCGGCGCAGTCCGCGCTGTTCGACGGCCTCGCCCCCGGCCCCGTCGGCGGGCTCGTGCTCGCTCTGGTCCAGCTCGCCCTGCTGCCGCTGCTCGCGGTGTGGGCGCTGACGGTGGTGCTCGGCGGCACCGTGGGCGTCGGGACGGCCACCGGCATCTCCCTGGCCGGTGCGGAGACCGGCGTGTTGCCCGCGCTGCCTCTGCTGGGTGCGCTGCCGGCTCCCGGGTCCTTCCCCGGGTGGGCCTGGGTGCTGATGATCCTGCCCGCGATCCCGGTGGCGCTGGGGGCGGTGCGACTGGTGCGCGACGTCGCCGCCCTCGAGCGGCGCGACCGGATCACCGCCTGGGTGGCGTATCCGCTGGTCGTCATCGTCGCCCTGCTGCTGCTTGCCGGTCTGTCCACCGGCGGCATCGGTGACGGGCGTCTGGTGCATCTGGGACCGCAGATGAGCACCCTGGTGCTCCCGCTGATCGGGGTCGTGGTGCTCACCACAGCCGTCGTGCTCGGGGTGCTCGCGACCCCGCTGATCCCCTGGACCCGCGATGCGTTCCGGTCCATGCGGGAGCGGGTCGAGGCAGCGGAGCGCACCGAGCGAAGTGGGGACGCCGGAGGTCGAGAGGACGCCGGTGGCGAGGACACTGCGACGGCGGACGGGGCGGAGTCGGCGGACAGCTCAGCAGTCGAGGACGTCCCCGAGCCCGTGATCCTTGCGACCGCCGACGCCGTGAAGCTCGACGCTGAGAAGATTGGCGCAGGGCGGAACCGTGCAGGGAAGACGGACGCGGGGAAGACCGGCGCAGGGAAGACCAGCGCAGAGGCGAGCGCCGACCTCGAGCCTGATGCCTGGTCGCTCGATACCGAGGATGCCTCGGACCCCGCGCAGCCCGGCTCGGGGATCAGCCGCCGAACAGACCGCTGATCCACTGGGCCATGGAGCCCTGAGCGGCGTCGTCGCACTGGATCCGGGCCTGCTCGGTGATCGCCGTCGAGCGGCACTCCTCGAGCTCGGCCATCGGTCCGTAGAACAGGATGCTGAGTGTCGCGCCCGCGATGATCAGCAGCGTCGCCGGCACGCCCAGCAGTGCACCGATCACCGCCACCGAATAGCGCCGTTCCCTGATCGACAGCACGATCACCGGGATCAGCAGTCCCAGGGCGACCAGGCCCGTGATTCCGGACAGCAGCGAATACGGCAGCGGGGAGAGCATCAGCAGCCAGGAGGCCAGCATCGCCAGGGTCAGCCCGCCCACCAGGCGGGGGCGGCGCCGCGATGCCTGGTCCTGCTTCGGGCCGGGGGAGGAGTCGCTGTTCATCGAGTCCATTGTGCCCGTTCGCGCGCGCAGGCACGGCCAACCCGGTTCTCTATCGCCGACTCGTCACCACGCGCTCGTCGAACGGGTCTGTCGGTCGGACCCGTCGGCCGCACCCGTCAGTCGGGCCCGTCAGCTGCATCCGTCGGCCGGGCCTGTCGGTCGCACCTGTCGGCTGCAGCCGTCAGCCGCACCCGTCAGCCGCACCCGTCAGCCGCACCCGTCGTCCTGACCTGTTCGAGGGAATGCGGCCCGCGCAGCTCGTCGTGGCTGCTGCAGGAGGACTGCGATGACTACTCTGGAGCGGTGAACCGCCTCCCCGTCGTCGTCCTCATCTCCGGTACCGGCTCCAACCTCGCCGCCCTGCTCGCCGCCGCGCGCGGCGAGGACTGTCCCTATGAGGTCGTCGCCGTGATCGCCGACCGCGATGCCACGGGCCTCGAGCATGCCCGGGCCGCTGCCATCCCCACCGAGGTGGTGTCACTGTCCGCGCATCCGGACCGCGACGCCTGGGATCAGGCGCTCGTCACCGCTGTCGCGGCGCACAGCCCGCACCTGGTGGTGCTGGCCGGCTTCATGAAGCTCGTGGGGCCGCCGCTGCTGGAAGCCTTCGGCGGGCGGATCATCAACACCCACCCCGCGCTGCTGCCCTCCTTCCCCGGAGCTCACGGGGTGCGCGACGCGCTCGCGCACGGGGTCAAGGTCACCGGCTGCAGCGTGATCGAGGTCGATGCCGGTGTGGACACCGGACGGATCCTCGCCCAGACCGCCGTGGAGGTGTTCGACGAGGACACGGAGGAGACCCTCCACGAACGGATCAAGGCCGTCGAGCAGCCGCTGCTGGTCGAGGTTGTGCGGCGTCTCACCGCGGCTGGCTGAGCCGAAGGGGCCTACGGGCCCCGGCTAGGATGGCGGCACACGACTGGCGAAGGTGGGGGACCACCGGGGAGTGACGAGCGTGGACATCGACCGCCTGGGTGCCCGCAGCAGCAGATCCGAACAGGAGCACGCCCCGTGAGCACCGCAGAACGCCGCCCCATCCGTCGAGCCCTCATCTCCGTCTTCGACAAGACCGGCATCGTCGACCTCGCCCGCACCCTCGCGCAGAACGGCGTCGAGATCGTGTCGACCGGCTCTACCGGGTCCACGATCCGTGACGCAGGCATCGCCGTCACCGACGTCGAGAGCGTGACCGGCTTCCCCGAGATGCTCGACGGCCGGGTCAAGACCCTCCACCCGCGCATCCACGGCGGGATCCTCGCCGATCAGCGGCTCGACGCGCACCGCACCCAGCTGGCCGATCACGACATCGCACCCTTCGACCTGGTCGTGGTGAACCTGTACCCGTTCAGCGAGACGGTCGCCGCCGGGGGCACCTTCGACGAGATCATCGAGAAGATCGACGTCGGCGGCCCCACCATGGTGCGCGCCGCAGCGAAGAACTTCGCCTCCCTCGCCGTCGTCGTCGACCCGGAGGTCTACCGGATCGCCGCCGAGGCCGCCGAGGCCGGCGGGTTCACCCTCGCTGAGCGCCAGGAGCTCGCGACCATCGCCTTCACCCGCACCGCCGAGTACGACGACGCGATCAGCGACTGGATGCT
>NZ_JBQDLF010000016.1:0-66583 GCF_052095815.1 Brachybacterium sp.
GTAGCGTGAATACCCGCTACAGCAGGGTCATTCACCATGAACCGCGAAGAGCCGGCTTTGATGATGTCGGCGAGGCGCTGGTCCTCATCATGGTGGGTCCCTTTGAGGCGACCGATCTCTTCAGGCGTCCAGGTGACGTTGTCGATTCGCTTCAGCACCTTTGGGACCTCAAGTTGAATAGCTTTCTCGGCGTAGAACCCGAGATGGCTAACATTTCGGAAGTAGCGTTCCGGCTGACAAATGTAGACGCCGTGCTCCAGGTAAAAGTGCCAAGCATCCTTGGCCGGTACCACGACCGCGACGGATTCGGCGGCGGGTGGGCGCTCGTCAAGGAGATCGGGCACGCGGGAGGCTCCACGCACCCATGCCTGGAGATTGGGGTCGATCCAGCTGAGGATGTCCATGGCCTGCTCGAAGCGCTCCTCCAGGGGCTGGTCGAAGATCGCTTGGTGGTGCGCGATGCGGTTTCGCAGAATGCGCAACGCCAGCACAGAGGTGTGGACGGACGCACGCACGAAGCCCTTCGGTCGATGGGGAAAAGCATGGACGAGATGCTTGCGGAATAAATTTTCGTATTTCTTGCCGAAGATCGCCTCCCACAGTCCGAATGTCATCGAGGCGAGCACCTTGTCCCGCGACGCGGTGTCCGCCTTCTTCCCGAGGTGCTTGCAGGCCATCTCATGGAATTTGAGGGCATCCTTGTCGAGGAAGGAAGGGCTGGCGAACCACCAGCCAAGAGCCACGTCGACGCGGGCGCTCTCAGCCACCTCCAGCGGCGCGAGGATCTTGTCGACGGAGTTGCGCAGCGCTACTTCGACATGGGCGATCAGTTCGAAGAACCCGGCGGAGATCGCGACATTCCACTCGTAGAGTCGGAGGGCTGATTCATAGTCGTGGTTCGCCGCTACGAGGTACTCCTCGAAGCGCGCCTCGGACACCCACTGCGGAACCCCGGACATCACTCCCCCTGCTGTAAGCACACGGGGGTGATACGATACGTGCATCGCGCTCCAGAGCGGCCTCTGGTCCTTGAGACTAAGCCACTGGGGCGCTTTTTTGTGCGCTCTGACTTCGAAGTCGAGCCCGTTCCTCGGCGCGCGACCGGCCGCCCGGTCTCGGTATGCACGAAGGGCGGATAGATGAGCCGTTGCGAAGCCTCAGGCCTCGTCGAGGCGAGCCCCGATCGGCTCGAGCAGTGCTGCGAGCGCCTCGAGCTGCTCTTCGGAGAGGTCGCCGAGGATCCGGTCGCGGGCGAGCTCGATGTGAGGGGGAGTGGCGCGCAGCCAGGTCAGCCGGCCCTCCCGGGTCAGGTGAACGTTGATCGCGCGGCCGTCGTCGGTGCAAGCGACCTTCTCGACCAGCCCCCGCTTCTGCAGCCGGGTGACGGCCTTCGAGGCCCTCGGCATGGGGGCCAGCGCGGCGTCGGCGAGCTGGCCCATGCGCAGGGTCGTCTCGGGTGCGGCGATCAGGGCCTGGAGGATCGCGTACTCGAAGTTGATGATCCCGGCGTCCGCGGTGAGCTGCTCGTCCAGTCGGGACGGGAGCTTCTGTCCGATGGTGACGAGGGCGCGCCAAGCGCTGCACCAAGGAGAAATGCCATGAGCACCACCCTCGCCGTCATCGGATCCGGCAACGTCGGATCGGCCGTCGCCGCACTTGCCGCCAAGGGCGGGGCGCAGGTCCAGGTCCTGGGCCGCGACCAGGAGAAGGCCACCGCGCTCGCTGCACAGGTCTCCGGCACCGCCGGCGCTGTCGGCGACGCGATCACGGGCGACATCGTCGTCCTCGCCGTCCCCGTCACCGCCTTCGACGAGCTCGTCGCCACCTACGGCGCGCAGCTGGACGGCAAGATCGTCGTGGACGTCACCAACCCCGTCGACTTCACGACCTTCGACTCCCTCACCGCCCCCGCGGACTCCTCGGCCGCCGCTGAGCTGCAGGCGAAGCTCCCCGGCGCTCGCGTCCTCAAGGCCTTCAACACCGTCTTCGCCGGCGTACTGGCCGCCGGTCAGGTGGGCGGCGACGTCCCCGCGACCGTCCTGGTCGCCGGTGACGACGACGCTGCGAAGACCGCGCTGATCGACCTGGTCACCGCCGGTGGCGTCAAGGGCGTCGATGCCGGCTCGCTCAAGCGTGCCCGCGAGATGGAGGCCGTCGGCTTCCTGCAGATGACCCTCGCCGCCCGCGAGATCACCGGCTGGACCGGCGGGTTCGCGCTGCGCAAGTGAGCGTCCGCTGACACGGAGCCGCCCGGGACCCTGGAGTCCCGGGCGGCTCTTCGTGGGTGCTGGGGCGGCTCAGGCCGTCAGCTGCATCGTGGTGATGCAGGTGGCGGAGTCCGGGTGGGTGCTCAGCGGTGCCGTCGCGACCGCGCCGTCGAGCGAGACGGTGAGCGTCAGCTCCTGATCCCGCGGCAACCAGAGGCCGAGGAAGCCGTTGGGGGCGGTGGTGCGCTTCTCGTCGAGCAGGACCGCACCGTCGTCCGCTGTGAGAAGGACCTCGACCGCGACGCTCAGCAGTTCGCCGGTGCAGTGCGAGAGCTCGTGGTGGAAGCAGTCATGCGTCGTCCGTACGAACGGTGCGACGGCGGTGTAGGACTGCCCGGCCGGCAGCGAGAGCGCGGCCTCACGGCCCGAGTCGTCGCTGAGCGCGAGGCGGTCCGGGAGGACCGTGGCCTGCATGCTGTGCGAGCGCTCGTCGAGGGGCAGGGCCTCGAGGTTGTCGATGATCTTGCGGGCGTCGCGCCCGGCGAGGCCGTCCGCACGCAGCAGGCCCTCCAGGGGGTTGCCGGCAGCGGAGTAGTCGGCATCGGGGGAGCCGCCGCAGCCTGCGAGGCCCAGGGAGGCCAGCGCGGTGGTCAGCGCGAAGCCGCCGAGCAGAGCTCTGCGAGAAACGGCTGGGGCGGTGCGCACAGGGCGTTCCTCTCAGGACGACGACAAGTCACTGGGTACGGTACCCCGCCGGCGGGCCTCCCGGGCTGACGGGCCTCCCTGTGGACTGCGCTTGCCTGTTCCCACCCAGCCCCGATCCTGCCCAGCCCCGATCCTGCTCAGCCGCGGGGCAGGCGGTGGCGGCCCGTGGCGATGTACAGCAGCGACATCCCGGCGAGGAACCCGCAGCCCACCAGCAGAGCCGTGTGGTACGCGGGCTCCCACACCATGATCCCGACCGTGAACAGGATGAAGGCGATCGCGAAGAGCTGGCCGTAGGGCCAGAAGGGCACCGGGAACTCGAGCGCTTCGCGCTCGGCGCGGCTCATGCTGCGGCGGGAGGCGACCTGGGCGAGCAGGATCATCAGCCACACGAAGATCGTCGCAAAGGTCGCGAGCGACGCCACGATCGTGAACACCGCCTCGGGCAGTGCGGCGTTGAGGATCACTCCGATCACCAGCACGCCGAGCATCGCGACCGTGGTGACCACGGGGACGCCCCTGACGGTGCGGGAGAGCGCCCGGGGGGCGAGCTTCTGCCGTGCCATCCCGGCGACCACCCGGCCGGCGCCGAACAGGTCCGCGTTGATCGCCGAGAGCGCGGCGGTGATCACCACCAGGTTCAGCAGCGCCGCCGCCCAGTTCACGCCGAGGGTGTCGAAGATCTGCACGAAGGGCGACTCCTCGCCGGTGATCGTGCGCCACGGGTTGATCAGCAGGATCACGCCGATCGCGAGGACGTAGAACAGCAGGATCCGCACCGGGACCGTGTTCACGGCCTTCGGGATCGCGGTGCCGGGATCCTCCGCCTCGGTGCCGGCTACACCGATGATCTCGGTGCCGCCGAAGGCGAACAGCACCAGGATGAAGGCGCTGATCATGCCGCCGGCGCCGTGCGGGAAGAAGCCGCCGTCGGCCGTGAGGTTCGCGAGCGGGTTCCCGCCGCCCGCCGAACCCAGGCCGAACACCAGGATCGCCGCGCCGCCCACGATCATCCCGATCACGGCGGTGACCTTGATGAGCGTGAACACGAACTCGAGCTCCCCGAACCAGCGCACGCTGGCCAGGTTCGCGGCACCCACGATCAGCAGGGTGAGCGCCACCCAGATCCACTGCGCGGTGTCCGGGAACCAGAAGCGCATGTAGATCGCGATCGCGGTGAGGTCCGCGAGGCACACGATGAGCATCTCGAAGGCGAACATCCAGCCGGTGATGTACCCGGCCCAGGGCCCCAGGAAGCGGCGGGTGTACTCGGCGAAGGAGCCGGAGATCGGCATCCGCACCGCCATCTCGCCGAGCGCACGCAGCATGAAGTACACGACCGCGCCGCCGAGCAGATAGACCAGCAGCACCGAGGGGCCGGCCGCCTGGATCGCGCCCGCCGAGCCGTAGAACAGGCCCGTCCCGATCGCGGAGCCGAGCGCGATGAAGTGGAGGTGGCGGGCCTTCAGGCCCGGTCGGCGCCGGGTCGCGGCGGAGGAGGGGGCGTCCTGCGTGGTCGTGCTCATCGTGGGGAATGCTCCGAGGCTGGGGAGGGACTTCTTGTGCAGTTGACACCGTATGGCCGCGGCGGTGCAGGAGGGTACGTGTGTCCGGCCACTCCGACGGCGGTCCCTTCGTCCCGGCAACGTGCAGAAAGCGCTCCTACGCTGGGAGGACATCAGCGCCCCGGCTCGGAGTGCTGAGAGGATGTGGAAGGAACCACTCATGGCACGCACCATCGTCGTCACCGGAGCCGCCTCGGGCATCGGGAAGGCCGCCGCAGCGCAGCTCGAGGCCGCGGGCGACACCGTGATCCGCGTCGACCTGCGCGAGGGCGACGTCACCGGCGACCTCTCGGACCCGGCCCAGATCGACCGCGTCGCCGCCGAGATCGCCGAGCGCACCGGCGGCGTGCTCGACGGGCTCGTCGCCAACGCCGGCGTCTCCGCACCCTCCGAGCTGTCGGTGAAGATCAACTACCTCGGCACCGTGGCCCTCATCGAGGCGCTGCGCCCGCAGCTCGCAAGGGCCGACGCCCCGCGGATCAGCGTCACCAGCTCCGCCGCGACCCTGCAGGGCAACGACCCCGAGCTCGTGGACCTGCTGCTCGCCGGGGACGCCGAGGCCGCGCTCGCCCGCGGCGCCGCGCTCGCCGCCCAGGGCCCGCAGATCGGCTACGCGAACTACTCCAGCTCCAAGCGCGCGATCTCCCGCTGGATCCGCCGCATGGCCCCCACCGCCGAGTACGCGGGCGCCGGGATCGGCCTGAACGGCGTGGGCCCGGGCCAGGTGCGCACCGGCATGACCACCGAGCTCTTCGCGAGCGAGGAGGGTCGGAAGATGGCCGACGACGCGATGCCCGCGCCGTACAACGGCATCGCCGAGGCCGAGCACATCGCCGCCGTCCACGCCTTCCTGGTCTCGGCCGCGAACGCGCGGATGACGGGCCAGGTGCTCTTCGTCGACGGCGGCTTCGACGCGCTGCGACGCGGGGACGACATCTGGCAGAGCGTCTGAGGAACGGCAGAGCTGATGATCGAGGGCCCGGGGCAGTGCCCCGGGCCCTCCTGCGTCCGGGTGGACGACGACCTCGGCCAGGTATATCATTCATGGATGCATCATCGAGTGATGCCGATGGGGAGCGAGGTGGACGATGGCACGCAGGTCCGGTTTCGATACCGGCGAGCTCGCCGACGCCGCAGTGCACGTGCTGCTGGCGCTGGTGCGCCCGCGGCACGGCTACGCGGTCTCGCAGTTCCTCGAAGCGGAGAGCGCCGGGACGGTCGTGGTGGGTCCGGCCTCCCTCTACACGACGCTCAAGAAGCTCAGCGCCGCGGGCTTCATCGAGGAGCTGGACGCGGAGGATGCCCGTCGCACGTACCAGCTCACCGCCGTCGGCCGCGACGTGCTCGAGCGCAACATCGAACGCCGCCGGCAGCTGCTGGCCATGGCGGACAGGATCATGGAGGACTCATGAGCACGACCAGCAGGATGAGCGCAGGCCTGGCCTTCGAGCCCGAGAAGGATCTCGCGATGTTCGCCGAGGAGGCGGCGCAGGGGAGACATCTCGCAGGCGTCGCCCGGCTCGGTCACGGGTGGAAGTTCCGCGAGGGAGAGCCCGAGGACGCGATCTTCGACCTCGCCCACGAGCGCGACCCCGATTCCGACTTCCTCTTCTACTTCAGCGAGGCCGGCTGGGAGCATGTGCTGTCCCTGGGGGACGCGCACGTCTTCAAGGCAGCGCCCGGCACACCGCCCGTCCATTCGGGTGCGGCGAGCCGGGCCGAGGAGCTGCTGCGGGAGCGGAACCGCTACGCCGTCCTGTCGGCCATCGCCCTCGCGATCTTCGTGCTCGTGGGGCTCGGCCTCCGGGCCGTCGACTGGAGCTCCTGGCTGACCGCAGGGATCGCGCTCCTCGCCGTCCTGCCCGTCATCTACACAGTGCTGCCCCTGATCGGCTTCTGGCACCGAGGTGCACGGCTCTTCGAGAAGGCCTGATCGGCCGGCGAAGCGCACGACGGCGCGGCCTGCTCAGGGGGTGACGCGTCGTCCCGGCGCGCGCCGGGCCCAGGTCACGGCCGCGGCGACCGCGATGATGACAGCGGCGATGCCCACGATGTAGCCCGCGACGCCCAGGTAGCCGCCGGGCACCAGGTGCGGGTCGAGGAACGGATAGGGATACCACCAGGGGTCGCCCGTGACCGGGGAGGACACGAGGTTCGCGCGCAGCAGCGTGTAGAGCGCCCAGGCGATCGGGAACGCCGCGGCGATGCCGACGGTCCGCCACGGCAGAGCGCGACGGCGAGGGGCGACCAGTGCGTCCACGAGCAGGAAGACGGGGCCCACCACGTGGAGCACCTCGTTCGTCCAGGCGCCGGCGAGGCCGGTGATCTCCGAGGACCGCAGCAGCAGGTTGTAGACCACCCCGGTGACGATCATGTAGGTGCTCACGCAGACGAACAGGGTCGCCAGCCAGGCCGGCTCGGCCTCCCGGCCGCCCCGGGTCCGCAGCGCCCAGACCGCCCCGAGGGCCAGCGTGACGACGGCGCCGAGGTTCGAGAGGATCGTGAAGTAGCTGAAGTAGTTCGTGATCACCGTGGGGAGCTGGTCCGGCCACAGCTCCTGGGCATTGCCGACCGTGACGATCAGCTGGCGGACGATCGCGGCGAGGCAGAGCAGGGCCACGGCCAGCCGCGCGACGGGCCACAGCCCGGTCATCGCGGCCCGCCGGTGTGCGGCGGACGCCGCTAGAGGGGTTCCATGGGGTCATCCAACCACCGATGTCGAGGGGCGCGCGCGGGCCCCGCCGGAGGGCGGCCGCTCAGCCGGCGAAGCGCACGAAGGTGCGCCCGGGCAGGGTCGTGCCGAACTGCGAGAAGCCGAGCGACTCGTAGAAGGCCCTCTGCCCGGGCTCCTCGTCCGTGATCAGCACGTGCTGGCGGACGTCGCCGTACGGGGCGAAGGCCTCCTGCACGAGCCGCCTCCCGAGGCCCTCGCGCCGGGTGTCGGGATGGACGAGCACGTCCTGGAGGTAGCAGATCGTCGCGCCGTCGCCGACCACGCGGGCGAGGCCCACGAGCCGTCCCGCCCGGCGCGCGACGACCACGCGCAGCGAGCCGGCGAGACCGTTCCTCAGGGTCTCGGGATGGTCGGTGTAGGCGCTCCAGCCCACCGCCTCGTAGAGTGCGACCGTCTCGGCCAGTGCGGGCAGGTCGGAGGCCGCGCAGGCGGTGATCGTGAAGGTCATGGCGCCACCGTAGCTCGAGGTCAGGAGCGGTCCGCACGGCGGGGGTCCGGCTGAACCTCCCCGGCCTCCCCATCGGCCGCAGCGGTCGCCCAGAAGAGGTCGTAGCGGAAGACGGGCTCGTCCTCGGGGGCTGGGTCCTGCGGGGCCTCGGCGCGCGCGGCGCCGGCGGCCTCCGCCTCGGCGAGCAGTGCGGTCAGCCGCGTGCTCAGCTCCTTCGCCTCGGCGCGCGTCATCCGCACTCGGCGATGGCCGAAGCTCGCCGGCCACGGCCGGGGGTCGCCCTCGGCGGGCGGCGGGGTGGCCAGAGCCCTGGAGACGTCGGCGCTGAAGTTCTGCATCATGAGCCCGCCGAGGGCGGGGTCCGGCTGGCCGGTCATGCTCAGGCCGTCGGTGGTCGCCCGCCACGGTCGCTCGCGGCCGTCGGCCGATGGAGTCTGCTCCACCAGGCCCAGCGCCGCCAGGCGCCGCAGGTGATAGCTCATCGCCGACGGGGAGAGGTCCACCAGCTCCGCGGCGGCGGTGCTGGTCAGCGTCCTGCCCGCCCACAGCTCCTGGAGCATCCGCCACCGCGCCGGATGGCTGACCGCGCGCATGCGGTCGTGGTCGTCGAGGTGCAGCGGGGGATCGAGGGCCATGGCGACATCGTAGGCCGGGGGCGCTCTTGCCCCGACGAGTCCTGAAGCATTACCTTCACTTCTATGAAGCACCTGTTTCACGATTTTCGTGGTCGATGAGCGCCGTGCCACCGCCGCTGCGGCGCAACACCCGGTTCCAGCTCCTCTGGGCGGGGTCGGCCTGTGCGACGCTCGGCACCGAGATCAACCGCGTCGCCCTGCCGCTCACGCTGCTCGCCCTCACCGGGAGCGCCGCCCGCGCCGGGCTGGTCGCCGCGGTGCTCACGGCGGCGATGCTGCTCGCGCAGATGCCCGCCGGGATCTGGGTGGACCGGCACGACCGGCGGCAGATCCTGCTGATCGCCCAAGCCGTCCAGGTGCTCAACGCCGCGATCCTGCTCGCAGGCCTGGCCGCGGGCGCGGAGGGGATGGCGGGCTTCGTGCTGTTCGCCGTCGTCGACGGGGTCTGCCAGGCCTTCCTCGGGCCCGCCCGGGAGGTCTCGATCCGTGCCGTCGTCCCGACCGCCCAGCTGCGCGGCGCCTTCGCCCAGGAGGAGGCGCGCTCCCACGCCGGGCGCGTGCTCGGTCCGGCGATCGGCGGCCTGCTGACGGGGATCGGGCTGCTCGCCCCGTACCTCATGATGGCGGCGATCGTCGCCGTGGCCTGGGTGTTCGCCGTGCTCGCGAAGGTGCCGCGACGGCCGGAGCCCGCCGCCGGTGCCTCGCCGGAGGGCGCTGCGGACGGGCCGTCGCGACGGGGCATGCTCGCGGAGTCCGGGGAAGCTCTGCGGTGGCTGCTCGGCCGACGGGGCCTGCGGGAGCTGTCGCTCGTGATCATGGCGATGAACTTCTTCGGCGGCGGCGTCATCCTCGCGCTCATCGTGCACATCGGCTCCCTCGGCGGCACCGCGACGCTCGCCGGCCTCGTGCTCACCGGCATCGGCCTCGGCGGACTGCTCGGGGCATCCGCCGCCGGATGGGTGGCCGGGCGGGTGCGCCCGGGCCGTCTCGCGATCGGTGTCCCTGCGGTGCTCGGCGTGTGCCTGATGCTCGCCGCGCTGCCGCTCGCCCCGTGGTGGCCCTTCTTTCCGATCCTCGCGTTCAGCCTGGTCACGCCGGCGCTGAACGTCGCCTTCAGCGCCGTGACCGCTCAGCTCGTCCCGGCGGAGATGCTGGGCCGGATCGGTTCGCTGCTGACCGTCGCGGGCATGGCACTCTCACCGCTCGGACCGCTGGTCAGCGGCCTGCTCGCAGAGACCCTCGGCGGCGGCTGGGCGCTCGCCGCTGCGGGCGCGGGCTTCGTGCTCACCGCACTGGTGGGAGCCCTCAGCCCGACATTGCGGAGATTCGAGGCGGCGGAGTGACCGGGGCGGCGCATGCTGCGGCCAGGCGCCTCGACCGGCGGTGTCTCCCGGGCGGCCTAGGATCTCGCCGTGCCGGACGCGACTGCGGCCGGCCGGAGAGGTGACGTCATGGCAGGGACCGCGATGAGCATGTGCACCGAGCGTCTGCAGCTCGACGCCCCGTGCGACGAGGACCTGGAGGACCTCCACCGCCTCTACTCCGACGCGCGCACCTGGACCCATCTGCCGAGCGGGCGCTTCGCCGAGCTCTCCACCACCGCTGCGGCGCTCGATCGCTGGCTCGCCGACTGGCGCGAGCACGGTCTCGGGGCCTGGGTGGTGAGGGAGGGCGGCGCCGTCGTCGGGCACGGTGGCTGCGCGGTCCGTCAGGGCGCTTTCTGGAACCTCGGATACCGCTTCGCCCCCGAGGTGCAGGGGCGCGGCCTCGCCACCGAGCTCGCGGGAGCGGCCGTCGAGGTGGCGCGCGCGACGCGCCCCGAGCTGCCGGTGGTGGCCTACCTCCTCGAGCACAATCGCGGCTCCGCCGCCGTGGCCGAGAAGGTCGGGCTCACGCTGCGCCACTGCGGTCCCGATGCGGGCAATCCAGACCCGTCGGCTGTGCGCCTGGTGCTCGCGGACCGTGAGCTCGACGCCCGGGAGCTGGCCGCGACGATGCAGTGATCCTGCGTGCTCGCCGATCGCTCGACGAGGCTCTCGTGGACACCGTCCTCGCGGGACGGCGGCCCGGTCCTGGCTCAGTGCCCGGCGCCGAGCTTGCCGGAGAGGCGCTCGAGCCGCTGCTGGCTCGCCCCGTCCAGGCCGATGATGCGCACCTCCTTGCCGTGCACGGCGTACTTCGACTGCACGGCGTCCAGGGTCGCGACGGTGGAGGCGTCCCAGATGTCAGCCGCCGTGAGGTCGACGATGACGGTCGAGGGATCGCCGGCGTAGTCGAACTGGTGGACCAGGTCGTTGCTCGAGGCCCAGAACAGCTGGCCCGTGACGGCGTAGCGACGGATGTCGATGGTGCCGTCGGCGTCCACGTCGGTCTCCCACACCTTCTCGATCCTCACTAGGTGCGCGACCCTCCGGGCGAACAGGACCATCGCCGTGAGCACACCCAGGATCACGCCGACGGCGAGGTTGTGGGTGAGGACGGTGGCGGCGACGGTGACGAGCATGACCGCGGTCTCCGACCACGGCATCAGGCGCAGCGTGGAGGGGCGGATGCTGTGCCAGTCGAAGGTGCCGACGGAGACCATGATCATCACCGCGACCAGCGCCGCCATCGGGATCAGTCCCACGATGTCACCGAGGGCGACGACCAGGATCAGCAGGAACACGCCGGCCAGGAAGGTGGACAGCCGGGTGCGGGACCCGGACTGCTTCACGTTGATCATGGTCTGGCCGATCATGGCGCAGCCGCCCATGCCGCCGAAGAACCCGGCGACCAGGTTCGCGACGCCCTGGCCCCAGGTCTCGCGGGTCTTGTCCGAGGGGGTGTCGGTGATGTCGTCGACCAGCTTCGCGGTCATCAGCGATTCCATGATCCCCACCAGCGCCATCGCGAGCGCGTAGGGCGCGATGATCTGCAGCGTCTCGAGGGTGAGCGGGACGTCCGGGAAGAACAGCTCCGGCAGCGACTCGGGCAGTTCGCCCTGGTCGGAGACGTTCGGCAACGTCCAGCCGGCGGTCACCGCAGCGAGGGTGAGGAGTGCGATCGCGATCAGCGGCGCCGGCACCACAGAGGTCAGCCGGGGCAGGAGCACCATGATCGCGATGCCGGCCGCGACGAGCGGGTAGACGATCAGCGGGATGTCCTCGCCGATCAGGTGCGGCAGCTGGGCGGTGACGATGAGGATCGCGAGGGCGTTGACGAAGCCGGTCATCACGCTGCGAGGGATGAACCTCATCAGCTTCGCCACCCCGAGCAGGGCGAGCACGATCTGCAGCAGCCCGGCGAGGAGCACGGTGGCGATGAAGTAGTCGAAGCCGTGCTCACGGGCCACCGGGGCGATGACCAGGGCGATCGCGCCGGTCGCGGCGGAGATCATCGCGGGTCGGCCGCCCACGACAGCGATCGTCACCGCCATGGTGAAGGAGGCGAACAGGCCCACCTGCGGTGGGACGCCGGCGATGATCGAGAAGGAGATCGCCTCGGGGATCAGGGCGAGCGCGACCACCAGGCCGCCGAGGATCTCGGTCCTGAGCCGACGAGGGTCGCGCAGGGCGCTGCGCACCGTGGCGGGAGGCTGCTGGGAGTGCTGGGGCTCGCTGTCGACGGCTGCTGCGGCAGAGGGGGTCATCAGTGTCCTCGGGGGAGTGGGGGAGCCCCGGAGGCATGGAACGGTTCCGTGAGGGGCTCGCGATCAAACCTCACGTTACGTGAGAGTTGGTCTCGCCGATAGGGGACGCCCGTCACAGCCGCTCAGGTCTCACCCGCCTGCTGTCGGGTCACGCCCCGGAGGACAGCTCCTGCAGTCGCGCGAGGAACTCGTCGGCCATGGTGACCTTGCGTGCGAGGGACGCACGTCGCTCGAGCGCGGACTCCTCGAACTCGCGGAGCTTCTGCCGAACCTCGGCGGAGGCGCCGGGTCGGATGGCGGCCTCGGTGACCTCGAGCAGTTCCCGCATCTGCTCGAGGGTGAAGTCCAGCGGTTTCATCCGGCGTATCAGCAGGATCCTCTCGACGTCCGCCTCGGAGTAGAGGCGGAACCCTCCCGCGGTGCGTTCCGACGGGGTGATCAGGCCGATCTCGTCGTAGTGGCGCAGAGTGCGCAGGCTGAGATCCGTCCGCTCGGCGACCGCGCCGATATGAAGCAGCCGAGGGTCGTCGTCCTTCTCGCTCATGGAGTCAGTGTGCACCATCTCGCGTCTCAGCCGGCCGGCTGCATCTCGCTCTCGACGACCCACTTGTGGTGGGTCATGGTCATCCCGTCGATCTCGAGGTCGACCATGTAGACGGTCTCCTGCATGGAGCTGTCGATGGTCGCCTCGGCGCCACGGACCACGATGATGCGGGATGGCCGACCCTTCGGAGGGGCCCGCGCTCGCGCCGCCCGCGTCGAGAAGGGCTCGCTACAGGCTGCTGCGCAGCGTCGGGATCCGGGGGAGGTGGGTCCCGGTGATCTGCGGCTCCCAGTCCGGCACGTTCCGCCGGGCCACCTCGATGATCTCCGGCGGGGTGATCACGCCGTACTGCGAGTTCGAGGCGTTGGCGGGCCGGGTGAGCTCGCTGACGTGCTGGGAGGACTCCGTCCCGTCCTTCTGGCGGATCACCGGCCCCCACACGTGCACGGCGTCGACGCGCCAGGCGCCCTCCTGAAATCCCCAACGGATCTCGGCCTTCGCGATCCTGGCGGTGCGAGCCTTCACCTGCATGGGGAAGTCCTCCAGCTGCAGGGCGGTGTAGGCGTGCACGAGGACCTGGGTCGTGGTCCCGACGTGCGAGATGCCTGCGGGAGCATGGTGCGGCTCCGACCGTGCGGGGGAGGGTCCGTCGTGGCCCGGGAGTGCTGTGTCCTCACCCCTGTGATCCGATCGCTCGCGAGAGGCGTAGCCCGATTCGTTCATCTGCGGCAGCCAGTCGGGGGTGTGCGCCAGCGCGGCCTCGACGATCACCTGCGGGGTGGTGAGTCCGTAGCTGTCCTCGGTGCCGTCAGCAGGTTCGGAGCTCGTGCTCAGGGCCCTGCGGGACTCCGCTCCGTTCTTCTTCAGGTGCACGCCGTCGAGCTGCACGAAGCTGATGCGCCACTGTCCGTCCTCGAACTCCCAGTAGACGGTCGCCTCTCTGAGGCGAGCGGGGCGACCGTCCACCTCCGTGGTGACGTCCTCCAGTCGCAACGTGGTGAAGGCTTTGATGTGGACTTCGGTCGTCGTCTCGCCCGCCGTGATCGTCATGTGCTCCCCCTCGGAGTCTCCGGTGCGGGCTTCATCCTGCCTCATGGGGTGGCGGAGATGCAGTCCGTCGGGGCCCCGGACCGCTTCGCCGCGAAGAACGTGAGAGCGGCCTCGAGGTCGCTCTCCGTGAACGCCGGCCACGGGCAGGAGGCGACGTGGAGCTCTGCCGCTCTGCTCTGCCACGGGAAGAATCCCGAGGTGCGGCTGTCGCCGCCGGTGCGGATGATCAGGTCGATGTCCTTCACCGGGCCGCCGGCCAGCTGCGCGGTCACGGCAGCGACGGTCAGCTGCTCGACGTCGGCCTCGGGCAGGGCGGAGACGGCGCGCCGCAGCGCCGCGGCCATGTCGGCGCGGGCGTCGTAGCCGATCGCCAGAGTGAGGTGGCCCGGGCGACCGCGGGTCTCCTCCACCGCCTTCCGCAGCGCGCGCTGCGTCGGCCCCGGCAGGAGGCTGAGATCGCCGCTGACGTGGAGCTGCCAGCGCTCTGCGGCGCGCACCCTCTCCGGGATGGTGGTCTCGAGCAGCGCGAAGAGGACGCCGAGCTCACGGGCGTCGCGACGGCGGATGTTGTCGGCGGACAGCACGTAGACGCTGGCGTGCTCGATGCCGCGCGCGGCCAGCCAGCCCAGCAGGCGGGACAGATGCTCGGCGCCGGCCCGGTGCCCGGCGCTCGGGTCGAGGAGGTGCTGAGCGCGTGCCCAGCGGCGGTTGCCATCCATGATGACGCCCACGTGCCGGGGCATCGCCACGGAGCTCGGCGTGAGTCGCGCAGAGACGTCGGGGGCTGTCATGAGTCGATCCTGGAGTCCCGGAGCCCTCCCGGGAAGCGCACGGGCAGGAACGGCGCAGAACCTTCACCGCGCCCGCCCGAGGTGCCGGGACCCCTCAGAGCGCGTAGGAGTACTGCTCGAGGAAGCGCGGAGCGGCTCCGAGCGTGCGGGAGGCGTGGTTCGCCCACGAGGGGTCCCGCAGCATCTCGCGGCCCACCAGCACGGCATCGGCCCGGCCGGAGGAGAGCAGCTCCTCCGCCTGCTCGGCCCGCGCCACGCGGCCGACCGCCGCGACCGGTACCGAGGTGTCCCGGCGCAGTCGCGCCGCATAACGGGTCTGGTAGTCCTCGTCGCGGGGGATCGGGACCACGTCGTTGCCGCCCGAGGAGGCGTCGATCAGATCCACCCCGTGCTCCCCGGCCCAGGCGGCCAGCTGGGCGGACTGCTCGTAGGTCCAGCTCTCGCGCGGGTCCTCGGGGTTCTCCTCGACCCAGTCTGTGGTGGAGATCCGCATCAGCACCGGGAGCTCCTGCGGCCATGCGGCACGGACCGCGTCGACCACCTCGAGCACCAGCCGGGCCCGGCCGGCGAGGTCGCCCCCGTACTCGTCGGTGCGGTGGTTGGTCAGCGGTGAGAGGAAGGAGTGCAGCAGGTAGCCGTGCGCGGCGTGGATCTCCGCGACCTGGAAGCCGGCCTCGAGCGCGCGGCGTGCGGCGTCGCCGAAGGAGCGGACGACCGCGGCGATGTCCTCGCGGCTCATCTCGTGGGGCACCGGGCCGCCCGGGAAGGCGACGGGGCTCGCGCCGTAGGGCATCCAGCCGAGCTCGTCGGTGCCGAGCCAGGCCCCGCCCTCCCAGGGTCGGCCGGTCGAGGCCTTGCGGCCGGCGTGCGCGAGCTGGATGCCTGCGACCGCGCCCTGTGCGCGGATCGCGGCGGCGATGCGTGCGAAGTCCGGGATCTGCGCGTCCTCCCACAGGCCGAGGTCGAAGGGGCTGATGCGTCCCTCGGGGGCCACGCCCGTCGCCTCGAGGATCACCATGCCCGCGCCGCCGGCCGCGCGGGCCGAGTAGTGGGCGAGGTGGAAATCGGTGGGCCGGCCGGCCGATCCGGGCTCGGCCGCCGCGCTGTAGGTGCACATGGGAGACATCCATGCGCGGTTCGGGATCTCGAGGCCGCGGAGCTGGAGCGGGGTGAACAGGGTCGTCACGGGAGGAGCCTCCGGAGGGGTCGACGCTAAGTACGAAGGATGCCGTACTACGAGGACGATAGTACTCTCGGGGGACCCCGCGAGAAGAGACCAGGAGGAGACGGTGCGCACACTGCCCCACCCCGATGCGCAGGAGATCGCCCTGGACCAGGTGCTCTCCGCGCTCGCGGACCCGATCCGCCGCACGATCGTCCGCCAGCTCGCCGGTGGCCACGACGACCAGGCGTGCATCGCCTTCGACCTCCCCGTCTCCAAGTCGACCTCCACCCATCACTTCAGGGTGCTGCGCGAGGCCGGGGTCATCTCCCAGCGCTACCGCGGCACCGCGATCCTGAACTGCCTGCGCGACGAGGACCTCGAGTCCCGGTTCCCCGGCCTGCTGGGTGCGGTGCTCGCGGCGGAGCCTGCGCGACCGGCGGCGCCGTCGGGCGACTCCTGACGCCGAGCCGACCCAGCCGGCCCGGCCTCGCCGAGAGTCGGGCGCGGGGCGCGGATCCGGGCGAGCGCCCCGAGCAGCAGCGCGAGCGCCGCGACGCCGCTGAGCGGTGAGGCGCCCGCGACGAGCAGCAGCCCCAGCCCGGCGAGGCCCAGCGCGATCGCCTGCCCGGTGCGGCGGAGCTCGCCCGTCGGCCGCACCGCACGTACCCGCTCGAGCGGGCCGAAGAGCCGGGCCGCCGTCGCCGTGAGCACGATCGAGGCGAGCAGCCACTGCGGCCGGTCCAGCCACCACTGGAGGCTCGAGGGCTCCGGCAGGGTGAGCGCGCCCCAGTGCGCGAGGAGCAGCGTCCCGCCCGCGAGGAGCAGCAGCGCCGAGAGGTTCCACAGGTAGAAGGTCATCGTGCGGGCGGTGACGAAGCCGGTCACGGCCGCGATGTGCGGACGCTCCGCGAGCTCGCGGAGCCGGGGCCGCAGCAGGGAGAGCGCAAGGGTCTGCGCCGCGCCGAGCACCAGCAGGGCGGTGGTGGGCGGGTTCAGGTGCGCGATGAGGTCGGGGGACCAGAGCCCGCTCGCGAAGGCGGCGAGCAGAGCGGTCACGGCCGCTCCCGCGCCCAGCAGCCGGGCGCGGCGGGAGAGGGCCTCGATGCGCCCGTCGGCCAGCAGGAAGCCCGCCTGCTGGAGCGCGAGCCAGACGAAGGCGAGGTTCGCGTACCCGACCGCGTCGATCCCCGTCTCCGCGCGCAGCACGTCCACGATCACCGCGCCGCCGGCCAGGGCGAGCAGCGAGGGCCAGGGCGCCCGCTCATGCGCCCGCAGCAGCGCCGGCAGCAGCGCCTGGGCGCCGAGAAACACCGCGAGGAACCACAGCGGCTCGCGCCAGCGCAGCCCCGCCTCGCCGAGCAGCTCGTCGGGGACGCCGAGGGCGGGCAGTGCGGCGAGGGCCAGAGCGACCGCGGCGATCGGGGCGAGGGCCGGCAGCAGCAGGCGATGCACGCGGGCCGTGACGAAGTCCGTCGCGGAGCCTCCGCGCTCCCGCAGCCGGCGGTGCGCGATGGCGCCGGCGAAGCCGCTGACCACGAAGAACAGCGGCATCACCTGCAGCAGCCAGGTCAGCGGCGGATACCAGGCCGCACCGCGGGTCGCGTACTCGAGCACCGGCCCGGCCGCGCCGGCGGTGACCGCGACCTGGAGCCCGTGGACGAGCATCACGGCCAGCACGCACAGCGCGCGGACCAGGTCGATGCCGCGATCGCGGTGCGAGGGGGCAGGGGTGCGGGCGGGGACGTGCGCGCGGCGCGGGGGCGCGAGATCGATGACGGCCATGGGGCTCCTCCTCGGGTGATGCCGAGGACGCTATGGACGAGGTGCCCCCTGCCGCGTCGCGCGCAGGTGCCGGCAGGGGTGGTCCCTCCGAGCGATCAGCTCAGCGGCGAGACCGGCGCCGCCCCAGCCGTCGGATGACGACCCGTCGGGAGGTGTTCCACGATTCGATGCTGGCTAGAGTCTCCGCCATGGATCTCTCTGCATTCGCCGCCCTGACCCCTGGACCCGCCTCCAACCCGCAGGGTGGCACGCTCACCCTCAGCGTCCACGAGCTCGGTGTCCTCCGAGTGCACTCCGGTCGCCTCGAGGTCGCTGATCCGTTCACCCGTCTGGGAGAGGGCCGGGTGATCGAGGTGTCCCCGGGCGCGTATCCGGTCAGTGTCACGGTGGCCGATGTCTCCGATGCCCAGGACGGCAGCCACCTGCGCGAGGCCTATCTCAGCGTGGTGCTGGCCGACGGTGCGGAGAGGAGCCGCGAGCTGGTCGACGACGCCGAGGTGTTCGTCGATTCCGGTGCCGTCTCCTTCGCCGACCGGGACTCCGTGGAGCGCCTCCTGCCGAAGGATGCCGAGGACCTCGAGGAGCTCTTCGACTCCGGCCGACCGGACAGCTGGTTCACTCTCATGGACGATCCCGAGCATCTGCTGGACGGCACGGCGAACATCATCCTTCCGGGCGCCCAGCACGGGGAGAACGTCATCCTGAGCCATTCCGGATGGGGCGATGGCGTCTACCCCGTCATCCGAGGGCTCGACGAGCGGGGAGGAACGGTCGCCCTCCACATCGATCTCGGCGTGGTGGGCCCCGTGAGGGAACGTCCCGACAGCTCCGAGACGCCGCAGCCTGCAGGTCCGCTGACGGCTCATCTGCTGCTGGACCATCACCCGGCTCACCTCGGCGAGGTGCTGGAGGCCGTCCTGCCCCATCGCGCCCGCGAGCTCACCCGGACGGGGAGCACTGCGGCCGTCTTCGAGACCGCGCACGATGTCATGATGCACATGGGAGTCGCGGGCCGGATCGAGGACCCGGCCCTGCTCCGCGACGCTGCCTGCTCCGACGACAGCGCTGACCTGGTCGAGCGGATCGCTGCACATCGAGGAGCCCTCTCCATCGGCCCGCATTCCGGGGATGATCCGCTGAGCGCGGTCCTCAGCTTCGTCGTCATGCTCGCCGAGGTGCCCCTCCCCATCGCCGTCTGGATCCCGGCGCAGCGCCTCGTGCTCACTCCCGAGCAGTTCATCAGGGATCTCGAGGCGAATGTTCCCCTGGCCTTCCGCGTCCGGCCCGTGGAGGAGGCGGAGACTCCGACGGTCATCACGCGGGGCTTCGCCGCTCTGGGAGGCCGCGAGGTCATCTACTCGGACCCCGGCATGTCGATCACCCGGATGGCCAAGCGTCTCGGGGCGATCGTCGGAGATCTGCGGACGAAGCGGATCGGCGATGTGCCGCAGGCGGGTGCCGAGGCGCGGTTCCTGATCACTGGGTACCAGCTCCAGCCCGCACAGATCCAGGTCGATGGCGCGGACGTGCTCGAGATGGTGGCCCAGAACGGGAGGACGCGAGGGCTCTCCGGCCGGAAGAAGTGACGGCGCCGCTCACCGGGCAGTCCCTCCGAGCGATCAGCTCAGCGGCGAGACCAGGCCGTTGTCATAGGCGAGGATCACCAGCTGCACCCGGTCGCGCACGCCGAGCTTGGTGAGCAGGCGCCCCACATGGGTCTTCACCGTGTGGTCGGAGATGAACAGCCCCTCACCGACCTCCTTGTTGGAGCGGCCCTCGGCGATGAGCATCAGGACCTCCCGCTCGCGGTCGGTGAGCTGGGCCAGGAGCGCCGCATCGCGCGGGGCGCGCGGCCGACGGGCGGCGAACTGCTCGATCATCCTCCGCGTGATCCCGGGCGAGAGCAGCGCGTCACCGGCGGCGACCACCCGCACCGCGTGGACCAGCTCCTCGGGTGTCGCGTCCTTGAGCAGGAAGCCGCTCGCCCCGGCCTGCAGGGCGTCGTGGACGTAGTCGTCGATGTCGAAGGTGGTGAGCATGAGGATCCGCGGCGGCGGGGAGGCGGGGAAGTCGGGTGCCCCGATGCGCCGCGTCGCCTCGATCCCGTCCATCTCCGGCATGCGCACGTCCATGAGCACCACGTCCGGGCGCAGCCGTGCCGCCTGCGCGACGGCCTCCCTGCCCGTGGTGGCCTGGCCGACCACGCGCACATCGGACTGGGCGTCGAGCAGGGCCGCGAAGCCCGCCCGCACCATGGCGGCGTCGTCGGCGAGCAGGACGGAGATCGTCATGCGGGCTCCTGGGGGTGATCGGTGAGCGGAAGGACTGCGGTGACGGTCCAGCCCCCGTCCGGGTCGGGCCCGTGCCGGAGGGTTCCTGCCAGCTGCGAGACGCGCTCCTGCATGCCGCGCAACCCGTTGCCGGAACCTCGAGGGGCGGAGGTCGCCGCGGCGGGGACCCTCTCATTGTGCACGCGGAGCATCACGGCGCCGGGTTCGAAGACCACCTGCAGGTCGATCGGTGCGCCGGGCGCGTGCCGCACCGCGTTGCTCAGCGCCTCCTGCGTCACGCGGTAGGCGGCCAGGTCCACGGAGGCGGGCACCGGCTCCGGCACCTCGTCCAGGTGCAGCTCCAGCTCCGCGCCCGCGCGGCGGAAGCCCTCCACCAGCTCGGGGATCTCGGCCACGCCCTGCAGCGGCGCGAGCGGCGGGGTGTGGTCCTCCGTGCGCAGCACCCCCAGCAGGCGGCGCATCTCCTCGAGGGAGCCGCGGGCGCTGCGGGCGATGTCGTCGAACTCCGCGGCGGCCTCGGGGGAGAGGTCCGGGATCCGGTAGCGGGCGGTGGAGGCCTGCACCTGGGTCAGGGCGGTGCTGTGCGCGACCACGTCGTGCAGCTCGCGGGCGATGCGGGTGCGCTCCTCGACCAGCAGCCGACGCGAGTGCTCCGCGGCGGAGACCTCTCGCTCGCGGTGCAGCTCCTCGCCCACGCGCAGCCTGCTGCCCAGAAGCACCGCCACCAGGGACGCCGCCGCGCTGAGCGAGGCTGCGACGATGAGATCCGTACCGGCCGCCTCCGCCCGCCCCAGCAGCGGTGCGCTCAGCAGCGGGCCAAGGTGCCCGATCGCGAGCGGTGCCGCTCCTGCCTTCCAGCCGTGCAGCGTGGTGATGACCAGCACGAACAATGTGAAGGCGATCATCGCGGGCACCGACCACGGCCACGGCCAGGACGAGGGTCCGTCGCCGAGAGACACCAGCGGCAGGATCCAGGCTGGGAGGCAGGCGAGGACGCTCGCGGTGCGAGGGCGGGGGACGGCCAGCAGGGGCGCGGCGACCAGTGCGGCGCCGAGTGGCAGGGCGAGCACGACGGGGGTGCCGTATCCGTTGGCGTGGATCGGCACCAGCACGCAGAACAGCGCCAGTGCGGCGACCCCCAGCACGATCATCACCGCGGTCCGTCGCCGGAGGAGTTCCGCGGGGGAGGGGGCGGCGGGAGCGATGCCGTCGGCGCCCGCAGAGGGAGCGGTCACGGCGGTCACGGAGCGTTTCACGGCTCGATGCTAGGACGGCGATACGCCGTGCGCATCGCTCGGAAGTACCGTTCCGCGGGGTGCGACCCCGACCTTCGGACGGTCCCTGGCCTCAGCTCTGCATCGAGCGCGGCGTCAGGGCGTCGCGAGGTCGAGCAGGGAGGCCTCGAGCCGCTCGCGGTCGCTGTCGTCGAGGATCGCGCCCCACAGCGGGGCGCTGATGCTCCCGTCGGACGCCGCGATCACCAGGCGCACCACGGCGGGATCGAGCCCGTCGGCATGGAGCTCCTCGCGCCACTGCGTCGCGTCCTGCTGGGCGAGCTCGGCGAGTCCCGGCTCGAACATGAGGTGGGAGGCCAGGGCGATGGAATCGCGCAGCCGGTGGACGTCGCCCGCGTCGGCGAAGCTCACACGGACGTAGGCGCGGGTGAGCCGGCCGGGGGAGGGGGGCTCCGTGGCCGCGCTCGCGTGGACCTGATCCCGGAACTGGGCCATGAGGTCGCTTGCCAGGGTGTGCAGGAGCGCCTCCTTGCTGGGGAAGTGGTAGAGCAGGCCCCCCTTGGAGATGCCCGCCTCGGCGGCGATCTCGGAGACCGGCACCGCCGTGCCCTTCCGGCCCACCAGGCGGATGGCGGTGTCGAGGATCAGTCGCCTGGTGTCCTCCGCGCTGCGCCCTGCTGTGCGTGCCATGGCTCCAGTCTCCCTGATCCTCGCCGCGCCCGCCTCAGCGGGCGGCGGAGGCGGTGGCCCGGGTGTCGGGGATGAGGGCGAAGGCGACGACCGCCGAGACCACCATGACCCCCGCGGCGATCAGCGTGGTCACCTGCATCGCGGAGACGAAGGCGTGCTCGGCGGCCGCGAGGGCGGCGGCGTGGTCGGCGAGGACGGCCGACGCCGAGGACAGCGAGTCCTGCGCCCTCGTCGCCGTCGCGCCGGTGACATCCGGGGGGAGCGTGAGGCCGGAGCGGTAGAGCACGGTCATGACGGATCCCAGCACGGCGATGCCGAGGGCCACGCCCAGCTCGTAGGCCGTCTCCGACACCGATGCGGCGGCCCCGGCCTTCGCCGGACGCACCGCGGAGACGACGGCGTCCACGCTGAGCGTCTCGGCGATCCCGATGCCGAGCCCCAGGGGGACGAGTGCGAGCAGCACCCAGCCCAGCTGTTCGCTGCTCTCGAGCACTGCGAGCAGGCCGAGCCCCGCCGCCCCCGTCAGCAGCGCGAGGGCGATCGCTCGGCCGCGGCCCAGTCGTGCGAGCAGGAATCCCACGAGCAGCACTGCCGCCATGGACGCGAGAGCGACGGGCAGCTGCGCGATGCCGGCCTGGAGCGGGCTGAGGTGGCGGGCCAGCTGCAGGTACTGGGAGAAGAAGAACAGCACGCCGCTGAGCGCGAAGACGGAGGTGAAGTTGACCAGCACCGCGCCGCTGAAGGCGGCGTTGCGGAACAGATCCACCTCGATCATGGGCGAGTCGACATGGCGCTGGCGGCGCACGAAGAGCACGCCCCCGAGGATCCCTGCGGCGATCGCGAGGAGGGTGCCGACGCCGGCGCTCCCGCCGGCGATCTGCTTGACGGTGAGGACGAACGGGATGATCGCCATCATCGACAGGGCGCTGGAGACGAGGTCGAAGCGTCCCGGCGAGGGGTTGCGGGACTCCGGCAGCAGCCACCCGCCGGCGATCAGCACCGCCGCGATGACGGGGAGGTTGATGAGGAACACCGAGCCCCACCAGAAGCTCTCCAGCAGCGCCCCGCCCACCACGGGGCCGAGGGCGATCCCGCTGGCCGCTGCGGCGGACCACAGCGCGATCGCCCGGGTCCGCTCGGCGGGGTCGGTGAAGATGCTGCGGATCAGCGACAGCGTCGAGGGCATGATCGTGGCCCCGGCGATCCCCAGCAGCAGCCGCGCGGCGATGAGCACCTCGGCCGACGGAGCGAACGCTGCGAGGACGGAGGCCGCCCCGAAGGCGGTCGCGCCGAGCAGCAGCAGCCGCTTGCGCCCGATGCGGTCCGCGAGGTTGCCCATCGTGACCAGCAGCCCTGCCAGGGCGAGGGAGTAGATGTCCCCGATCCACAGCACCTGGGTGGCCGTGGGGGAGAGATCCGCCGTGAGGGCGGGCACGGCGAGATAGAGCACCGTCGCGTCGATGGCGAGCAGCAGCACAGCCCCCACCAGGACGGCCAGGGCGGCCCAGCGGCGCCGGGGGCTCATCGTGTCGGTCATCGGTACTCCTCAGAACTGAACCGTCGCGTCGGTACAGTTTCAAGGTCGTCGTGAACGACGGTCAAGGCGGTGCGGCCCGCGCCACACTCCGTCCCGCACAGCCGAGCGTCCGAGGTACCCACCCGACGTCGAGCTCAGCTCCGCCCATCGGACGCGGACCCGGCGGCGTCGTCCGCCGAAAGTCGGTTCACCGGCCCCTGCGCTCCTTGCGATCCTGGCACCACCCGCAACGAGAGGAAGCAGACCATGACCGAGAGTTCGAGAAGGTTCATGACCATGGCGGCCATCGCCGGAGCGCTCATCGCGGGCGTGCTCGCCCTCGTGATGCTCCTCGGCGATCAGCCGCTCGTGGGTGCAGGTCTCGCGGTGATCGCGATCGCCTCGCTCGGCACGCTGCCCCTCGCACGCCGCGGCAATCGCGCCGGCAGCTGAGCGACGCCCGCCTCGGCGGAGAAGGTGCCCGCGCGGGGTGTCGAGCACGCCGGGAGCCCTCATGGCAACAGCCGGGCCCTCCTTGTCCTGGTCAGGCCCGACGGCGCATAGTGGAGCCATGAGCGAGCCGAATGCGACGACGCAGCCCACGATCCACCCGATCCCCGACGGGCTGGCCGAACGTGCCGCCCTCCTCGGCGGCCCGGGCGGTGCGCTCACCGACGAGCAGATCACCGGCTTCGTCGCCGAGCAGCTCGCCGGGCAGGACCTCGAGGGCAGGAGCGTCTGCCTGATCATCCCGGACGGCACCCGCTCCGTCCCGCTGCCCAAGGTGCTGCCCGCGATCCACGACGCGCTCTCCGGCCGCGCCAGCTCCGTCACCGTGCTGATCGCGCTGGGCACCCACGCCGCGATGAGCGAGGCGGCGATCGACACCCTGCTCGGCGCCACCGAGCGCGGCGCGAAGGCCACCTACCCCGAGTGGACCGTCGTCAACCATGCCTGGGACGACCCCACCCAGATCGCCGACCTCGGCGAGATCTCCGCCGAGCAGATCGCCGAGCTCACCGGTGGCCTGCTCACCGACATCCCGATGCGGGTGCAGATCAACAAGCTGGTCGTCGAGAGCGACGTCAACCTGATCGCCGGACCCGTCTTCCCGCACGAGGTGGTCGGCTTCTCCGGCGGCAACAAGTACTTCTTCCCCGGCTGCTCGGTGCATGACGTCATCGACATCTCCCACTGGGTGGGCGCGCTGATCACCGCCAGCCGCATCATCGGCACCCTCGGCATCACCCCGGTGCGCCAGCTGATCGACGCCGCGAGCGAGCTCATCGACGCCGAGAAGCTCGCGTTCACCATGGATGTCGTCTCCGGCGGGCAGGACCTCAACGCCATCGCCTTCGGCGATCCGCAGGCCGCCTGGGCCGCGATGGCGAAGATCTCCGCGCAGACCCACATCACCTACGTCGACAAGCCGTACAAGCGGATCGTCGCGCTGGTCCCGGAGATGTACGACGACATGTGGACCGGCGCGAAGGGCTTCTACAAGTCCGAGCCCGTCTGCGCCGACGGTGGCGACGTGATCATCTACGCCCCGCACATCACCGAGGTCGCCGCGATGCACCCCGGCATCCGCGAGATCGGCTATCACAACATCGAGTACTTCACGAAGCAGTGGGACCGGTTCAAGGACCACCCCTGGGGCGAGCTCGCCCACTCCACCCACGTCACGGGCCTGGGCACCTACGACCCCGAGACGGGGGAGGAGAAGCAGCGGGTGAACCGCTACTTCGCGACCTCCATCTCGAAGGAGGAGTGCGAGGTCTACAACGTGCTCCACATGGATCCCGCCTCCCTCGACATCGAGGCGCTGCGCAACGACCCCGACACCCTCGTCATCGACCACGCCGGCGAGGTGCTCTTCCGCCTCGCCTCCGAGCGCGACGGCGCGGCAGGGCAGGACAAGTGACCACCACCCACCAGCGCACCGCCCCGTCGGCCCCCCGCTCGCTGTTCTCCCCCGGGCACCCCGGCTTCGAGGTCACCGCCATGACCCCGGATGCCCTGACCGGTGAGGCGCTCGCGCTCGCCGATGCGGTCTCCGCCGAGCTCGCCGGCGTGCAGCGCCTCGGCGTGGCCTACTCCGGCGGCGTGGACTCCGCGACCCTGCTCGCCCTCGCCATCCGGGCGCTCGGCGCCGAGAACGTCGTCGCGCTGCTCGGCGTCTCCCCGTCGCTCGCCCGCCGCGAACGACGCCTCGCCCACCAGGTCGCCGCGGTGATCGGGGCTGAGGTGGTCGAGGTCCACACCCACGAGGGCGAGAACCCCGAGTACCAGAAGAATGACGGCACGCGCTGCTTCCACTGCAAGGACGAGCTGTTCACCCGCATCGGCGACGAGGTCGTGGATGCGCAGCAGCTCGACGCGGTCGCCTACGGCGAGAATGCCGACGACGCCACCCGCCATGACCGCCCCGGCGCCGGCGCCGCCACCCGCCACCGGGTGCTGCGCCCGCTGTCCGTCGTCGGCATGACGAAGCAGCAGGTCAGAGAAGTCGCACGCGGCTTCTCTCTGCCGGTCGCGGACAAGCCCGCCGCGCCTTGCCTCGCCTCCAGGATCCCCTTCGGCGAGGAGGTCACCCCCGAGAAGCTGCGCCAGATCGACGATCTCGAGGACGCCGTCTACGAACAGGGCTTCAGCGACTGCCGGGTGCGCCATCACGGCGCCGTGGGCCGCATCGAGCTGCCCACCGGCGAGCTCGCCCGCGCCATGGAGCCGGGCATCCGCGCGGCCCTCGTCGCCGCCGGCAAGGAGACCGGCTTCCAGCACGTCACGATCGACCTCGACGGCATCCGCTCGGGCCTGTTCTCCCTCCAGATCGTGGGCAAGGGCGGGCGTGGCTGAGGCCGCAGCGGGCCCGCGCGACCCGGCGGCGGCCGACGGGCCAGCAGCGGCCGACGGGAAGATCGACGGCTTCCTCGACCTCGACCTCGACCGTGCCCGGCGCCGCGGGGCGCCCGAGGCGGTGCTGTGCGATGCCAAGAGCGTCCAGCAGGTCGCCGCGATCGCGGCGGAGTACGCGCGGCTGGACGCCGAGGGCCATGACGGGCTCGGGCCGGTGCTGTTCACCCGCGCCGATGCCGCGCGCGCCGAGGCGATCCTCGCCGCGCTGCCCGGGGCCTTCCATGACGCCGAGGCGCGGCTGCTGGCCTGGCCGTCCGCACCCCCGGAGCCGACGGGAGGCCTGGTCATCGTGGCCTGCGCCGGGACCAGCGACCTGCCGGTCGCCCGCGAGGCGGAGCTGACAGCCCGTTACCTCGGCCGCCCTACGCGGCTGATCGCCGACATCGGCATCGCGGGCTTGCATCGCCTGCAGTCGCGCCTGCCGGAGCTGCGCGAAGCGGCCTGCGTGGTCGTCGCCGCCGGCATGGACGGCGCGCTGCCCACGGTGGTCGCCGGGCAGATCAGTGCGCCCGTGGTCGCCCTGCCCACCTCCGTCGGCTACGGCGTCGCCAGCGGCGGGGTCACCGCCGCGCTCACCATGCTCTCGGCCTGCGCCCCCGGCATCGGCGTGGTCAACATCGACAACGGCTACGGCGCCGGACACCTCGCCGCCCAGATCGCCCGCTGGGCCCCGGCCGCGGGGGAATGACGGTGAGGATCCCGTCAGTGCCGCGCGGTCAGTGCCACCGCGCGAGCGACTCGGCGGTCTCCTGGACTGACGAGGATCCGGTGGCCACTGCGATCACGAGGTCATAGGCCTCATCGTCCGGTGCCTCGAGCGCGATTCCGTTGACACCGTAGAACACCACGACCCCGAGCCACCCCAGCCGCTTGTTCCCATCGAGAAGGGAGTGGTTGCGCACCAGCGACTCCAAGAGTGCGGCGGCCTTCAGGTCGATGGTGGGATAGGCCTCCCGTCCCCAGAGGCTGGTGGTGGGGCGGTGGGCGGCCGAATCCAGCAGCCCAAGCTCCCGCACCGGCCCCACCTGCAGGTCATCGATGAGGGAGAGCAGATCTTCTGTGCTGAGGAAGACGGTCACTGCGCGAGGCGGTCGAGCAGGTCGGCATACCGGGCCCGGCCCTGAGCGGAGAGCTCACCGACGAGCTGCTGGTGCCCTCGGCGGGCCGCTGCCTCGCGGATCGCGCGCACGGTTGCTTCCTGACGGCTGACCCCATCTCGCTCGGCCAGCTCTGCCAGGATCCGCTCATCAGCGTCCGTCAGACGCAGTGTCATTGCCATGCATGACATGGTATCACTGTGGTATCACCCCGGGCGAGGTTGCGGTGACGTTGGGCTCGAAGGGGCGCCTGACACTTGCGTCATCGCACCATCCGAACGGTAAAGTAAGTGGATGATGGCTTCCGTTCCCCGGTCGGCCCGCCCTGCGCACCGGCCCTCCGCCCGCGAGGCGATGCTCGATGCCGCCGAGGCGCACCTCGGCGCGGACGGCACCCTGACCCTCGACTCCGCCGCCCGCGCCGCGGGAGTCAGCAAGCCCGGGCTGATGTACCACTTCCCCACCAAGGAGCAGCTGCTCGCCGCGATCCTCGACCACATGGCCGCCCGCTACGAGCGCGGAATGGCGGCGGCGGTCGCCGAGCTCTCAAGGGATGCCGAACTCCCGAAGCGTGAAGCGCCCGGCCCCGCCGTGAACTCGATCTTCGCCGACGCTCCCGCGACTCAGCGCGTCCTGGCCTACTTGGACTGGGCCTGCACGGCACCGCTCAGCGCTTCTGACCTGGTGATCTTCGCGGACCCTCGCCTCCGTGTCAGCCTCACCGAGCGGTGGCAGGAGCAGATCGTCCGCTGGTTCCACGTTCCCGCGGGAACGCCGGCGGACGAGCGGGCACGGCTGCTGGCGGTGCGGCTGATGGCCGACGGCATCTGGTTCGACCGCGCCGCCGGGTTGCTCGAGACCGATGACGAACAGGCCGCTGCGCTGCACGAGCTCGCCGTGGGTCTGCTGGGGGGTGAGGCATGAGCCCCTGGCTGCTGCTGCTCGGAGCAATCCTCAGCGAGGTGACCGCGACCCTCGCCCTGCGCGGCGCCCTGGACCGCCCGGCCCTCTACGTCGTGGTCGTGACCGGCTACGCGATCTCCTTCGTCCTGCTCGCCCAGGTGCTTCGGCGCGGTATGGGCCTCGGCGTCGCCTACGGGATCTGGGGCGCCTGCGGGGTGGTGTTCACCGCGGCCCTCTCCGCAGTGCTCTTCGGTGAGGCGTTCACGGCGCTCAAGGTCAGCGGCATTGTGCTGATCGCCGCCGGGGTGGTGGTCGTCGAGCTCGGCTCCCAGCGGGCCCGGCGCGCAGAGGCGGCGGTCTCAGAGGAGGCGGTCTCATGAGCTGGCTGCTGCTGGGCGGGGCGATCCTCTCCGAGGTCGCCTCGACCCTCTCCCTGCGCGTCGCCGCCGGCGGCCGACGGGCCTGGTACGCCCCGGTGATCCTCGGATACCTCATCGCCTTCGCACTGCTCTCCGGAGCGCTGCAGGCGGGAATGCCGCTCGGGGTGGCCTATGGCATCTGGGCCGCCGCCGGGATCGTGCTCACCGCTCTGCTCTCCCGGGCGCTGTTCCGCGAGGCGCTCACCCCGATGATGCTCGCCGGGATGGGACTGATCGCGGCCGGGGTGCTGCTCGTCGAGCTGGGCAGCGCGGGCTGACGCCCGCTGGGCGCCGTCGGCCCGCCGTTCTGGCACAGTGGCCGACGAGGCATTGCCCAGCCGCGCTGGGGTCCGGTCCCGCTGCCCGGGGCGCTGCGTGCGCTGACAGGTTGCCGCTGGTTGCCCCTGGCCGGGGTAGGATCATCCGGCAGACAGCAGGCGCAGGTGCCCCGTCCGGAGCACGGTCGGGGTCGGTATGCGCCTCAGCAGACAGGCAACGCCGAGCAGGCGGGGACGGAGCCGGCCAGGTGGCGGACAAGCGCGTGACGATCTATGACGTCGCAAAGACCGCAGGTGTCGCCCCGTCCACGGTCTCCCGGGCCTTCTCGAGGCCCGGCAGGGTCAGCGCCGCCACCCACGCCACTGTGATGGCCGCCGCCAAGGAGCTCGGCTACCGCACCAGCGCCCCCGCCGCCCAGGAGCGGGGCCATCGCCACCACCGCCTCGGCATCGAGGTCCCCGACCTCACCAACCCCTACTTCGCCGAGCTCGTCTCCGGCATGCAGGAGGCCGCGCATGAGCAGGAGTTCCTGCTGCTCCTGCTCGACACCGTGGAGGATGAGGCGCGCGAACGCACGAGCCTCGAGAGCGCCGTCAACGTGGTCGACGGCATCGTGCTCGCCGGCACCCGCCTCTCCGACGCCACCCTCAACCACCTCACCAAGCGCATCCCCGTGGTGGTGCTGAACCGCCGCGTCGCCGGCCTGGATTCGGTCACCCCGGACTATGAGCACGGGATGGGCCAGGCCATGGCGCACCTCGCCGAGAACGGGTCCCGCACCGTCACCTACGTGGCCGGTCCGGTGAACTCCTGGTCCGACGGGGAGCGCTGGCGGGCCGCCCGCGTCGCCGCCCGCCAGCACGGGCTGCAGGTGCAGCGCCATGGTCCCTTCGCGCCGACCACGACTGGCGGGGAGCAGGCCTTCGAGGAGCTGCGCGACTCCCTTCCCCACGCGGTGATCTGCTACAACGACCTGGTCGCCTTCGGATTCCTGGTCTCCGCGCTGCGCGCCGGGATCCGGGTGCCCGGGCAGCTGTCGGTGATGGGACATGACGACATCCAGCTCTCGCGACTGGTGGGCGGTGGTCTCACCACCGTGGTCAGCCCCAAGCGGGCGCAGGGTCGGGCCGCGGTGGAGCGCCTGGTGCGTCGGATCGAGAACCCGTCGGCGCATCGCGCCCCGGTCGAGGGCTCCCTGCCGGTGCGGCTGGTGCCGCGGGGCAGCACCGGGCCTCGCGAAGCAGGTGCCTGAGCTCCGCGGAGCAGGTGCTGGCGCCCTTTCGCGCCGGGCGATCGTGCACCGCGAGGTCGGCAACCGGTGACAACCCTCGGCACTCTTCGCCCACCCTTGCCAAGATGGCGGCATGAGCAACGACGCCTTCGTGCCGCACCCTGACAGACTCTTCCCCGCCGACCCCGCTGTGCGCGAGATCGCTCGTGGGCTCTACGAGCTCGAGAAGGACCAGCCGATCGTCTCGCCCCACGGGCACGTCGACCCCCGGCTGCTCCTCGACAACGAGCCGTGGCGCGACCCTACCTCGCTGTTCATCACCCCTGACCACTACGTCAACCGCCTGATGCACGCCCGTGGCGTGGACCTCGCGGACCTCGGCGTGGGCCAGGGCCCGCTCGACGAGAAGGCCTCCCGCAAGGCCTGGCACCTGCTGGCCGAGCACTGGCACGCCTACGTCGGCACCCCCTCCCGCTACTGGATCGAGCACGTGTTCCACGAGGTCTTCGGCCTCGAGACGGTGCTGAACCCGCGCACCGCCGACGCGATGTATGACGCGATCGCCGAGAAGCTCACCCGCCCGGAGTTCCGTCCCCGCGCCCTGTTCGAGCAGTTCGGGATCACCGTCCTGGCGACCACCGACGACCCCGTTGATGACCTCGCACCGCATGCCGCGCTCGCCGCCGACGAGTCCTTCACCGGCCGGGTCATCCCCACCTTCCGCCCGGACAAGTACCTCGAGGCCGGCCGTCCCGACTTCCTCGCTCTCACCGATGCCCTCGGCGAAGCTGCTGGTGTCGACGTCAGCACCTACGACGGCTACCACGAGGCGATGCGCGCCCGCCGCCTCTACTTCCGCGACCACGGCGCGGTCTCCTCCGACCACGCCCACATCGATCCGGGCACCGCCCGGCTCAGCGATGAGGACGCTCGCCGCCTCTACACCGCCGCGCGCTCCGGTGAGATCGGCGCCGACGACGCAGTGGCCCTGCGCCGCCACCTGCTGGGAGACCAGGCCCGCCTTGCTGCCGAGGACGGTCTGGTCATGACCATCCACCCGGCCGTGCTGCGCAACCACAGCGACGAGATGTTCGAGAAGTTCGGCGCGGACGTCGGCTTCGACATCCCGGTGGCCGTGGACTATGTCCATCACGTGCGCCCGATGCTCAACGACGTGGGCCACCACCCGAACTTCCGCACCGTGCTGTTCACGATCGATGAGACGGTGCTCTCCCGCGAGATCGCGCCGCTGGCCGGCGTGTACCCCTCCGTGTTCGCCGGTGCCCCGTGGTGGTTCATCGACTCGCCCGACGCAATCCTCCGCTACCGCCGCTCCGTGTCGGAGACCCTCGGCTACTCGCGGACCAGCGGCTTCATCGACGACACCCGCGCGTTCTGCTCGATCCCGGCCCGGCATGACATGTCCCGCCGCCTCGACGCAACGCACCTCGCAGGCCTGGTCGCCGAGCACCGGATGCGTCTTGAGGACGCTCAGGAGCTCGTGGCCACCCTGCCCGATCAGCAGCCGCGCGAGGTCTTCCGCCTCGGCGCTGCAGGAGAGAAGAACTGATGAGCACTCCCAGCCCCTCGGACGTGGGCCGTCTGGTCCACCTCGGCATCGGCAACTTCGCCCGTTCCCACACCCTGTTCAGCACCGACGTCGCCGGTGGCTGGTCCGTGGTGGCCTTCACCGGTCGCTCGGCCGCGATGGCTGATGCGCTGAACGCCCAGGGCGGCAGGTACGGCCTGATCGTGCGCGGCCCGGAGCAGGATGAGGTCAGCCTCGTCGACGTCATCGACGAGGTGTTCCCCGCCTCCGACGTCGACGCCCTGGTGCGCCTGCTCGCCGATCCCTTCACCGCGGTGGTCACCCTGACCATCACCGAGAAGGGCTACGCGGCCGGCAGCGATCCCGCGACCTCCGCCCCGGCCCGCATCGCGCTCGGGCTGAAGGCCCGCCGTGAGGCCGGGGTCACCGAGCCGATCGCTCTGGTCTCCTGCGACAACCTCACCGGCAACGGCGAGGTGCTGGGCCAGGCGGTCCTCGCCGAGCTCGACGAGGAGACCAGGGCCTGGTTCCCGGACCATGTCGACGTCATCTCCTCGATGGTCGACCGGATCACCCCGTCCGCCGATGACGGAGCCTCGGAGACCGTGCGCGCGCAGACCGGCCTCGCGGACAGCGTCCCGGTGGTCACCGAGCCCTTCTCCGAGTGGGTCGTGGAGGACCGCTTCCGCGGCCGCCGCCCCGAGTGGGAGAAGGCCGGCGTGCAGTTCACCGACGACATCGAGGTGCACGAGCTGCGCAAGCTGCGTCTGCTCAACGGTGCCCACACCCTGATGGCCTACGCCGGTCAGGTCGCGGGCGTTGCGCGCGTGGACGAGGCGATCGCGCACCGTGAGGTGCGGGCGCTGGTCGAGCAGCTGTGGGTCGAGGCCCGCTCGACCCTGCCGCTGCCGGATCACGAGCTCGACGCCTACACCTCCGCGCTCGAAGTGCGGTTCCGCAACCCGCGCCTGGCGGACAACCTGATCCGCATCGCGGCGGACGGCTCCGTGAAGCTGCCCGTGCGTGCCCTGCCCGTGATCGCCGAGCGTGGCGGCCCGGACAAGGCTCCCGGCGAGGTCGCGGCCGTCGCCGCCTGGACGGCCTGGGTCACCGACCGCGTGCGCGGCGGCCGTGAGGTCCAGGACCCGAAGGCGGCCGAGATCGCGACCGCCGCGGCCATCCAGGACGCGACCGAGCGGGTCACCGCCCTGCTCGCCCTGATCGACGTGCCCGCCGGCGACCCCCTGATCGCCGCGGTGGCCGCCGAGGAGAAGCGCCTGCCGCGTCCCTGACGGCGCCTGGCGCGTCCCTCAGGGTCGTTGCTGCCCAGTGATGAGCGCGCGAGAACCATCCGTGGTTCTCGCGCGCTCATCATTCGTGGGCCCCCCTGCGCGTCAGGGGAATCAAGGAGTTCATCACTCCCCAGCAGCCTCGCGCGGGTGGGTGTGGTCAGCGAGCTGCCGTGCGGGGTGATCGCGGGCCTGCCCCCGACGGTCCGAGGGCGACGAAGGTCGCTCCGATGGCGAGGAACACGGCACCGGCGCCCACGTTCGCGGCGAGCATGAGGAGGCCGGCGACGATCATGAAGACGATCGCGTTGGCCGTGCGGAGGACGGACTGGGTGGCGGGGTCGGTGAGGGTGAGGTGTCGCGAGGTGCTCATGCCGTCAGCCTGCCTCCGCTCGGCGAGGGGGCCATCAGTCCGGCGTAGGGTCCGGCCTCGACCATGGTGGGGGATGTCGGCCGCCCTGCGGCCTACCGCAGCCGCGGCACCCAGCAGCGCACGCGCGCGCTGTACCGCGCATACTCCTCGCCGAAGCGGCCGGCGAGGTCACGCTCTTCCTCGGGTCGCACCAGCAGATGCCAAAGCACCCCGCCGGCCAGCGAGTAGAGGATCACCAGCCACGAGGCCCCGAGCAGACCCACGGCCACGCCCTGCGCGATCCCAGCAACCGCCATCGGGTTGCGCACCCATTGGTACGGGCCCGCGACTACCAGCTCGTTCGCCATCGCACCGGGCAGCGGCGTGCCCCGGCCCCGCCGGGCCATGGTCACCGCCGAGGCGACACCGAGCAGGCTCGCGGCGAGCAGCAGAGCCACTCCGGCGAGCACCGTGACCAGGCGGGCGGCCTCCGGGAGCACGGCGGCCACCTGCCAGCGCCGCTCCAGCCAGATCATCGGCAGCGGCAGCACCACCAGGAACAGCGTCCAGAACGCCATCATCTGGAGCAGGGTCGCCACCAGAGGGGCGTTCCCCTCGACCCGGCGGGCGGGCCGGAAGGCGAACGGGCCCACGAGGAATGTCGTCATCGGGATCCGGTCCCAGAGCACCAGCATCCCCGCGAGAACCGAGCCGGCCGAGGCGGCGATCATCGCCACCGCACCCCACCCGGCCTGCCCGGTCAGCGTCGCATAGAGCACAATCCCAGCCGTGACCAGCAGGGTCCAGGGAGCCGCGACCCAGGTCGCCCAGCGGATCCCGAGCGCCACAAGCGCAGAGGCCACCACGAACAGGGGGATGTCGAGCGCCCCCACCAGCAGCGGGTCCAGGCGTCCCAGGGTCGCCGTGGCCACGGCGGGGACCGTCGGCACGAGCACCCACCACAGGGCCCCCGCGATGGCCTGGACGGCGAAGTAGGCGCGGCCGGTGGCGCGGGTCAGCAGGGGCATGATCCGGTCAGGATATCCGTCCCGACCGATCAGCTGACGAGCCCAGCCGACCGGCCGAGATGACCTGCCCAGCGGCCCGCGCCTGCGGCTCGACCCAGGCCGGGTCGGGCCGGGTCAGGCCAGGTCGGCGAGCTTCTCGAAGCGTTCGAGACGCTCGCGGTAGTAGTCCTGGTGGGCGGCGACGGGCTCGACATGCGTGAGCACCGGCGCTTCGGCGACGGGAACGCCGGGAGCCGCCTGCTCGAGCGCCATCACGGCGGCGCCGCGCATGGTCGAGCGGGACACGGCGACGTGGTCGATCGGGGCGCCGAGGGCGTCCGAGAGCAGGTGCAGCCAGCCGGGGATCGCCCCGGTCATGCCGCCGGAGAGCACGATCCGCTCCGGCTCGCCACCGGCCTCGCGCATCTGATCGGCGATCCGCAGGAACGACAGGGCCACGCCCTCCATCGCTCCGCGCAGCATGTCCTGCCAGGTGGTGGAGGCGCCGACGTTCGCGAACATCGCCCGCGAGCTGCCGCGCCACTTGGTGCCGCGCTCCCCGGAGAAGAAGGGGATGACCAGCGGGGTGCCGGCGGAGACCGGGGCGGAGAAGAGTGACGTGGTGTCCGTCTGGGACACCTCGAAGGGCATCGCCAGCTCGTTGCGGCACCAGTCGAGCACCCGCCCGCAGTCGCTCATCGCGGAGCCGACGAGGCTGCGCTGCTGGTCCACGCGGTAGGTCCACAGCCCTCTGGGAAGGGTGGGGATCTGGGTGGAGAGCAGCTGGCGGATCGCGCCCGAGGTGGCGGTCGAGATGCCCCAGGTGCCCTCGCCGAGCGCACCGATGCCGAGGTTCGCGGCCAGGCCATCACCGATCACCGGCAGCCACACCGCGTTCTTCAGCTGCGGGAACTCGGCCGCCAACGGGCTGCCGGCGACGGGGATCGCATCCGAGGGATCCAGGGCCGCGCCCATCGCGGAGGCGTCAACGCCCACGGCCTCGAGCAGCTCGGGCACGTACTGGCCGGTGCGGCGGTCGATCATGCCGGACCAGGCCGCCGAGGCGGTGCCGAGCGCCGGGGTGCCCAGCAGCTTGAACGCCGCATATTCGCCCAGCGCCATGAAGCGGGTGGTGCGTGCGAAGACGTCCGGCTGCGTCTCGCGCAGCCAGGCCAGCCGCGGTGCGGTGTACGAGGAGTGCAGGCGTGCGCCGGTGCGCTCGTGCAGGCCCTCCACGTCAAGGGTCTTGGCGAGCGCGTCGACCTGGGTGTGGCAGCGGGTGTCCGCATAGGTGATGCAGGGGGTCAGCGCATTGCCGGCGGCGTCGACCGCGACCAGCGTGGATGCGAAGGTGTCGAAGCCGATCGCTGTCACCTCGCCGGGCAGCGGGGAGCTGGTGAGGACGGCGGCGAGGGAGGCGCGGATCTCCTCGACGATCTGGTCCGCGTCGATGGTGCTGGTGCCGTCGTCCGCGACGGTGAACTCGTGAGTTTCCTTGTGGTTCAGCCGTCCGAGCTCGCGGCCGGAGACGTCGTAGACCGCGGCGCGGGTGCCGCCGGAGCCGATGTCGATCCCGACGACGAGCGGTCCCTGGGCCTCTTCGACCGGGATGTTGAAACGGGGCATGGGGATCTCCTGCGCTCGTCGGGGCCACCTCCGTACGCTCGGCATCGATGCGGCGCCGCGGAGTCGTCCGGTCAGCATACGAGGGGACCCGCAGGAGACGGCCGGTTCGCCATGGGTTGCCACGGGGCGGCAATGACGCCTCGCATCGGTGCCGCTCGGGCGCCGGGACGGTGTTGCCTCGTCCCGACGCCCGACGCCCGACGCCCGACGCCCGACGCCCGACGCCCGACGCCCGACAGTGCTCAGCTGAGCACAGACTCCCCGAGGTACTCACCCTCGGTGCAGCCGGGCGGGATCGCGAACACTGCCGAGCCGATCGGGGTGGTCCACTGGTTCAGCAGATCCAGGGTGTCCAGCCGTTGCTGGATCGGCAGGAACTGGCCGAGCAGATCGGCCTGGAAGGACACGAAGATCTGCCCGGCCTCCGAGATCGCCTCGGAGTCCGGCGGCGGCGCGATGTCGTAGTTGTATGGCCGTCGGAAGATCTCCTGATGTTCACCCTCGTCGATGCCGTGCGCGCGGCGCATATGGGAGAACTCCCCGATCACGGGGAACCCGTTCGCGGAGACCTTCTCGAAGTCCGCGCGGGAGGTCTCCGTGCCGCCGGTGAGCGGTGCGCCGCTGTCCAGGCGGGTTCCGGTGGCCTGTTCACGAGCGGTGCGGTCGGCCTCGTCCCAGCCGTCCAGATCCATCCGGATCCGACGGATCACCATCGAGGTGCCGCCCGCGAACGGGCCCTCCTCGATCCACACCACCTTCGAGAAGTGCTCAGAGCCGGGGGCGGCGTTCGCGCTGCCGTCCAGCTGGCCGAAGAGGTTCCTCATCGTGGCGCCGGGGGCCTGCGTCCCCGGGGAGCGCCGGAAACCGGGCTGCACCCAGCGCACCCGGGTGAAGGCTCGGGAGTCCTTGAGCAGCATCCGCACCGCGTGGGAGACCGTGAGCGGGTCCTCCGCCGCGATCATCAGCAGCAGGTCCCCGCCGGTGAAGCGGTCCTCGAGCTGATCGATCCCGAAGGCAGGCAGCGGGGCCAGCCAATCCGGGACGGGCCGTTCGGCCCGCGCCATCAGGCCCGCCCCGAACCCGACCGTGACGGTGAGCGCGGCCGGCTCCGCCGCCATCTCCGGCTCCGTGTCCGCGAGCGCCGGCACGCCCTGGGTGAGACGGGCGGCATCATCGGTGAGCAGCCGCAGCAGGCGCAGCACTCCCTCACGGGCCACGTCCTCTCGCAGATCCAAGCCGACGAAGGTCGCGGCTGCGGGAGCGGGTGTCTCCACCCCCGCCTGGTGCTCGCCATGGAAGGGAACGGTCACCCCGCCGTGAAGGGAAGGCTCGGCGGCGGCCGACAGGGACGCCTCATTCCCAGCGCCGTCCCGCAGTGCCCGGTCCAGGCCGACGGAGGCGGCGCCCACGCCGAGCGCTCCCACACCGAGCGATCCGGCCCGCAGCAGGTGGCGACGTCCGGGCCTAGGCGCGGAGGTGTCCTGCGGGGTCACTGGTCCTCCTCGTGCTCGGTGTCGTGGCCGTCATGTCCGTCGGCGTGGCCGTGGTCCTGGTCGTGGCCGCCGCCGTGCTCGCCCCCGCTGTCGGAGGCTGCGCCGGATCCCGCAGAGCCCTCGGGCTCGTACTTCTCCTGGGCGCCTGCGAAGTCCTTCACGGTGGCGGTGAACGGCTGCTCGGTGCCGTCCTCGAACTCCAGGATCAGTTCCACCTCGTCCCCCGGCAGCAGAGCAGCGGTGAGCTCCATCAGCATGAGGTGGTTCCCGCCGGGCTCGAGGACCAGCTCACCTCCGGCCGGCAGGGGGAATCCGCCCTCCTTCTGCTGCATGCTCATACCGCCCGATCCGTCGGCGGTGGTCTCGTGGAGCTCCACACGGGAGCTGGCCGTGGTCCGCGCCCCGCTCAGGACGAGATCCTGCTCGGTGCCGTTGAGGAGCGTGCCGAAACATGAGCTCATGCCCTCCTCGGCGGCCTTGACCCAGGGATCGGCGACGGTCAACGAGTCGGTGGGGACTGTGCTGTCGGAGGGGGACCCTTCAACAGCTCCGGCTCCGTCCCCACCTCCGTCGCCGCCTCGGTCGCTGCGGGGGTCACCGGGGTCACCGGCGCACGCGGCCAGGGGCAGGAGCAGCGCTGCGAAGGCCGCGCGACGTGGCAGGCGGGCGGAGATCAGGGACGGGGTGGGCGGAGACGCTGCGGTCACGGAGACGGTGGGCTGCGGAGCGGTGTGCGATGACGTGCTGCGGGACATGCGAGGTCCTTTCGGAGACGCCTCGTCGGCCGATGGCGGGTGCGCGATCGGCAGCGGGCGTGAGGGAGCATCAGCACGGCGGAGCCGTGCCGGGATCATCCGAAGGGCTGCCTGAGCAGGCAGGGAGACTGCACCGACGACGCTGGGCGTCGGCGGCGCTCAGGCGGCCAGGACCAGGGGCGGGCCGCGTCGTTGCTGAGGGGAGAGCACCGCCCGGCGGACGTGCCGCAGCGGGGCACCCTCCGGCACCGGTCGGGACGGACCGGGCAGCACCAGGTGGGGGAGGGCCACTGCCTGTGGTGGCCTGCCCAGCACGTTCAGGACGGAGATGATCAGCCCGGTGCAGCGCAGCAGGAAGTTCTCCCCGCGCTGCAGCAGCAGCGTCGTCACGAGCGCGGCGGCGAGGTGCCACAGCAGCATCTGCAGGTCGGCGTGGGTCCCGTGCAGTGAGTGCTCGGCAGCCGCTGCGACCCCGTCGGCCCCATGCCCGGAGTGCAGTGAGGAGCCCGGGGACGTTCCCTCCCCGAGGAGGCTGTGGGCGCCGTGGCCCAGATGGGAGCCCGGCGGGGCGACCAGCGTGATGCTCGGATCTCCCGGGGTGCCCGCGGTGAACAGCCCATGGAACAGGGCCTGGCTGATGAGCACGGCCGCCCCCATCCGAGGGAGCGAGAACCGGGAACCGGCAAGCACCGTGCATGCCGTCACGGCGAGCCACCACGGGACGGCCACTCCGAGCCAGGAGGGCATCGCGCCGCCGCCCACCAGGTGCCCGCCGAGGGCGACCAGGGTCGCGATCGAGGCGGCCATCCCCCCGCGCAGCAGGCGCAGGGGGGAGCGGCTCGAGGTCATGGACCCCATTCTGCCTCGCTCAGCGAGCAGGGGTGGAGCCTGTCCCCGCAGTGTCCGCCGAAGCGTCCTATGCCGTGGGCGGCACCACCATCACCGGTCCCTCCGCCTTCGCCAGGACAGTTCGCGAGACCGAGCCGAGCAGAGTGGAGACCACGCGGCCATGCCCCCGCGTGCCGAGCACGGTGAGCTGGGCCGTCCCGGTGGCGTCCAGCAGAGAGGGTGCAGGATCGGCCACCATCGCCGTACCGCTGATCGTCAGGTCCGGGTAGGCCTCGCGCAGCGACTCGATGACGACCTCGAGCTCCTTCGCGAGCTCCTGCTGATGCTTCTCCAGGATGTTCGCATCGGGGAGCCAGGCCATGTACGCCGTGCCCCAGGCGTCGGGGCGCGGCATCACCGCGAGCAGCTGCAGCGGAGCCTTGAGCCGTCGTGCCTCCTGCGCCGCCTGTTCCATCGCGGGCCGATTGAGCTGGTACAGGTCCACCCCCGCCACGACGGGGGTATCCAGCTGCTGCGGGGTGAAGCGCTCGGCGCCCTCACCGGGGTCGATCTCGTACTGCTCCGGCACCACCACGGTGGGGCAGTGGGCGTGGGCAGGCAGCGCCGAGGACACCGAGCCCAGCAGACGCCCGAGGAATCCGCCCAGGCCACGAGCGCCGACGACCGCGAGCTGCGCCTTCGTGGACAGGCCCACCAGCACTCCGGCCGCGTCGCCGAATTCGGTGCGCAGATCGACCTCGCCGGGATAGTCGCGCAGATGCTCTCGCGCCATGTCCAGCAGCTCCTCGGCGGCGGCGAGACGGGCGACGTCCGCGGGCACACTGGGTATCAGCGTGGCGTCCGCGTAGGACATGGTGGGCACCGTGTACGCGGTGACCACCGTGAGCGGGCTGCCCAGGCGCTGAGCGGCGCGCGCCGCGTAATAGAGTGCGCGCACGGAGTGGTCCGAGGCGTCGAAGCCGACGAGCACCCCGAGGGGACGAGAACCGGGATCAGTGGGGAGCGGGGACTGCGAGGTGACGCCGTCGTCGTGCATCTGGACCTCCTGGGCCGGGGGCTTCAGCGGCCGACGACGGTGCCCCCGTCGATGAGTCCGTCACCGGTGATCTCATCGTAGGGCCGCCCCGAGGGCGCAGGACGGGCCGAAGGTCCGGATCCGCAGAGGGTCTGCGCTCTGGGCGCGGACCTCTCCTTCACCGCGACGACCGCGGAATGCACCGCGACGACCGCGGAATGGCGCGGACCGGCGCTCTGAAGGGACGGGCGGGGCCCGAGCTGTGACGGGCGTCGAGCGGGGCCCGGCCCGACGTGCTCACACCTCGGGCTGATCAGGCAGCCCGAGCTCCTGCGCGTAGCGGTCCCGCAGCTGCTCCCAGCCGTGGTCGAGGGCGTCACGTCCCACGATCCGTTCCTGGTCCAGGCCCTCCAGGCGGGCGTCGAGCACGGCGAGGCACACCTGCCAGCCGGCCAGGTAGGTCGGGGCCAGCTGCGGGTCGGCGAGCTTCATCAGCAGCGTCAGCCGGGCCTCGTCGATCAGCCATTCCAGGACGTCATCGCCCCAGCGGTGGCTCAGCGCATGATCGCCCGCGGTGGCCAGCACAGCGACGGCGACCGGATCAGCCTCGGGGGTCTCTCGCGAGAGCACCGGACCGACCTGGCTCAGCGGCCGCTCGGGCACGATCGGCGACCAGGTCGCCAGCAGCTCAGGATCGGTGAGGTGAGCCCAGATCTGCTCACCGGTGCCGGCGAGGTCCACCTCGAGGATCACGGCGTCCTCGGTGAGGTCCACGGCGACAGGGAGTGCGGCGATGCGCTGGTCGATGTCGGATGCGTTCACAGGAGTGCTCCTTCCGGGCGCCGGGGCAGGTGCGGCGGCGCAGACGACGTCCCGCCATTGTCCACCCGAGCCTTCCGGGCGGCGAGGACCTCGGTCTCGGTGCTGATGAGGCGCGGCGTGATGAGGCGGGACTGGGCGTGGCGCTGCCGGGGAGTGGTCGGGTGAGTCCGCGGTCGGTGCACTGCGGTTCGGTCAGAGCGCGGTGACGCCCGGGATCCGCGCTGCCGTCTTCACGGTGATGGACCGGATGCGCGCCATGAGGAAGCGGGCGGCGGGATTGTCCTCGACCGCGCGACGCACCCGCATCTGCACCCGTCGCGTCGGGCCGGGGGAACGCAGGGGGATCGCCACGATGTCGGAGCGCACCTCCGCGGCGATCAGAGACGGCTGCACGCTCACGTACTCGCCAGTGGCGACGAAGCCGGTGACCGCGGGGAAGTCCGAGGGGTTGACCTCCACCGGCGGGGTGAATCCTGCGACGCGGCAGGCGGCGGCGATCCGGTCGAACCACAAGGAGTCCAGCGGGTCGTCGGTGACCCAGGGGAGGCTCGAGAGCTCGGCGAGAGCGACCTCGTCGCGATCCGCGAGCGGATGCGAGGCGGCGACCAGCACCGAATAGATCTCCTCGAGCAGATCGATCTCGCGCCAGTCCGCGCCGAAGGAGGGTGTGGCGTCGTCGGTCAGCACGATGTCCGCGCGGCTGCCGGTCTCCTGGACCGAGCAGTCCCGGTACAGCAGGTCCAGTGACAGGTCGGGGAACGCCGCCCGCACGTCCCGCGCGAGGACCGGCACCCAGGTGGCGGCGACCGAGGTCATGTATCCGAAGGTCAGGGAACCGGTGCGGCCGCTGGCGAGCTCGCGCGCGAGCCGCTCGACGGCGGCGAGGGCGTCGAGGGCCGCGCCCGCCTCGTGCGCGATCAGGCGGGCTCCGGGGGTGACGGAGATGCCGCGACCCGTGCGCTCCAGGAGCGTGAGGCCTGTTTCCCGGCCCAGGGTGGAGAGGTGCTGGCTGACTGCCGAGGGGGTGTATCCGAGCGCCTCGGCACTGGCGCGGATGCTCTCCGTCTCGACGACGGAGCGCAGGACGCGGAGCTTCACGGGATCGAGCATGGAGCGACCCTACCTCCGTTCAGCTCCGCTGAACAGAACGGCGGGAATCATCGCTTGTCCTGACGGGTCATGGGACGCAGGATCGAGCCATGACCTCCGCACTGATCGGCCTCGCACTCATCCTCCTCATCGCCCTCGTCGCCGTCGGGCTCGGGACGCTCACCCGCCTGCTCGCCAGCCGGATCATCGCCCCACGCTCACTCGAGAGCACCCCGCTGACCCCGCTGGAGCGCATCGCGCTCGGCAACGAGGCGATCGCGAGGGATCTGCAACCCGACTCGACGCACCCCGTGGCCCGGACCGCCGCCCGGGACGCCGGGACGCGCATCGGCGACCGCCCGGCACAGGAGCACGAGCTCGCCGAGCGGTACTTCTTCGCGGCCACACACGGGCTGCGGTGACTCACGGGCGCGGCGCGTAGACCGCGCGTCGACGACCGGGCGGCCCGCTGATGGGCCCGCCACGCTGCTGAGCCCGGCCTCCGGTGCGGGCGTGCCCGCGGATCGGGGGGTTTCCGGCCCCGTGGGGGGCGGTTGGGGGGGGGGCAAGCCCCCTGCAGGGCCGCCGGCCGGGGGGGGGCGGGGCGGGGCCGGGCGGGGCCCCCCCCCGGCGGCCCCCCCGGCCCCGGGGGGGGGGGGCCGGGGGTCGGGTTCTTGCCCGGGCCTGTGGGGGGCCGTTGCGGCCGCTCACCCCCCCGATCCTGGACGCCGGCCGGGGCTGGGCCGGGCCGGGCCGGGCCGGGCATGCGCCGGTGGCTGGGGCCGGAGACCGGGTGCCGGGGCCGTGCGTGCGCCGGGGCTGGGCGTGCGCCGGGGCCGGGGCCCGCAGCTGGCCGGGTCAGCCCTCCCGGCGGCTGAAGCGCGGCGCGGGCAGCGGGGGTGCGACTGCGGCGGGCTTCTGCGCGAGCAGCGCGAGCGCCTCGGTGATCCCGCGTTCGAGCTGCGGGTCCTCGCCACCGACCCAGGCATTCGGCGGCAGCGGCACCTCGATGTCGGGCTCCACGCCGTAGTTCTCGATCGCCCAGTCCTCGCCCTCGAACCAGCTCGCGTACTTCGGCTGGGTGACGCCGGTGCCGTCGACCAGGTCGAAGCGGCCGTCGATGCCGATCACCCCGCCCCAGGTGCGGGTGCCGATGATCGGGCCGATCTCCAGGGCGCGCGAGACGGCGTTCACGATGTCGCCGTCGGATCCGGCCTCCTGGTTGGTCACGAGCACCACCGCACCGCGCGGTGCGAACGCCGGATAGGTGCCGGGCCGCTGGTGGCGCGGATAGCCCCAGGACAGCACCCGGCGGGCGATCCGGTCGGTGACCAGCTGCGAGGTGTGGCCGCCGCTGTTGTAGCGCACGTCTACCACGAGGCCCTCCTTGGTGGATGCCTCGCGCAGGTCACGGTGCATCTGCGCCCAGCCGGAGGAGACCATGTCGGGGATGTGCAGGTAGCCGAGCCGACCGCCCGAGAGCTCCTCGACCAGTGACCGCCGGGCCGCGACCCAGGCCTGGTAGCGCAGCGCGGAATCGTCGGCCAGCGGCGTGACCGCCACCCGATGCTCGGCGCCGTCACGCAGCAGCACCAGCTCGGTGGGCTTGTGCGCCGCACCGACCAGCGCTGCCTCGACGCCCTCGGAGTACACCGGGCGGCCGTCGACGCGGAGCACCGCATCGCCCACCTCGGCGCCCACCCCGGGGGCCAGCAGCGGAGAGCGGGCATCCGGATCGGAGGAATCGCCCGGCAGGATCCGGGTGATCACCCAGCGCCCGTCCCGGAGCGCGAAGTCAGCGCCCAGGTAGGCGGGGAGCATCGGCGGATCGGCCTGGTAGACCCCGCCCTGCACATAGGCGTGCGAGGTGCCCAGTTCGCCCTGGACCTCCCACATCATGTCCTGGAAGTCGTCCTCGGTGACCAGGCGCTCGATCACCGGGTCGTACCAGGAGGTCATCGCGTGCCAGTCCATGCCGTCCATGTCCGCACGCCAGTACTGCTGGGCCATGATCCGGTAGTTGTCCCAGAGCATGCCGCGACGCTCCGTGACCGGATCCACGGTCAGGCGCATCCGCCCGGTGTCGATGACCACCCGGGCGGGGTCCTCGTCCTCGGCCTTGCGGGTCGCGGGGATCTGCACCCAGCTCTCACCCTGCTTGACGACCAGGGTCTCGCCGTCGCCTGAGGCGGAGAGGTCGGTGACGCCGTCGGCGAGCACGGTGAGCTTGCGGTCGGTGAGGCTCCAGCGCTCGAGCGTCGGCGTCGGCGCATCGCCCTCGACTCCGGCCCGGGTGCTGCCGAGCACCCCCTGCTGGGGATGGCGCAGCCAGACGAAGCCGTCGCTGACCGCGGTCAGGTGCGAGTAGTAACCGGAGACCACCGGGAACGGGACCAGGCGGGACTCGATGTCGTCGAGCTCGATGCGGGTGCTGGGTGGCCGGTCGACCGCCTCGGCACCGGCGGCGCTGTGGGAGGTGGCCGGCTGGGTGGAGGCGGCGACTGCAGCCTTCTGGTGGGAGGCCTCGCTGCCGGCGGCCTCGCTCCCGACGCCGTCGGTTCCGGCGCCGTCGGCGCTCGCGGCATCCTTCCCGCCGGGACCGCCGGGGCCGTCCTTGGGGTCCTTGTCGGAACCGGCCGGGCCCCAGCCGTCGGGGTGCGGGCCGAAGGGGTCGGGGGTGGTCCGCTCCAGGGGCAGCAGGAACGGCCGCTCGGCGTTGACGAAGCCGAGGTCGAAGACCATGTCGTCGTACACCGTCTCGAAGGTGGGCAGGCTCAGCAGCGCGAGGTGCTTCCCATCCCGGCTGAAGGCGGGGGAGCCATCCTGGTACTTGCCGGAGGTCAGCGCCCGGCCCGTCGGCTCCTGCTCCTCGGTGTCCGAGAGCATCAGCCGGCTGAGCTCCCAGGAGTTCGGCTCGGCCCATACGAGCCAGCGACCATCCGGTGACCAGGCCAGGTCCTTCACCTCGCCGCCGCCGGATCGGCCGACCTCGCGCACGTGGTCCAGTCGCGGGGTCTCCACCGCCGTCTCGGCGTCCTGCTCCCAGGCGGAGGCCGACGGGTCCTTCGCAGCCTGCGAAGAGGCCTTCGCCGGGTCCTCGATCCCGCGCAGCGTCACCAGGCGCACCACATTGTCGTGGGAGGAGATCGCGACCTTCGAGCCGTCCGGGGAGGGGATCGCGTGCAGGATGCGGCCCACCTCGCCGAGGTCGAGCCGGATCTCCTCGCCGCCGCCGTCCAGCCGCGCGAGAGCCAGCACGTCGGAGCCGACGCCGCCCTCCTCCCGATCTGAGAGCGCCTCCGCATCGGAGACGAACAGGGCGAAGGGGGAGCGGCCCAGCGGGCGGACCTCGCGCAGCCGCAGGCCGCAGGTCCCGGCCAGCAGGCGGGAGGGCCCGCCGCGGTGGGTGAGCGCATGGGCGCTGCCCCGCCACTCGACGACGCTCGCACGCGCATCGTGCAGAGGCCTCATGGCCAGGAGGTTCTCTGTCGCGGAGGCGGGCCGCGGCAGCCGGGAGGCGCCGACGCCGGAGGCCAGGATCTCGATCTCGCGCGGCTCGGCGTCCAGAGACTCCATCGCGAAGAGCCGGCCGCGGGAGCTGAACACGATGGTGGAGCCATCGGTCGCCGGCTCGCGCAGGTAGCCGTCGGCGGAGCTCAGCGAGGTGTGGGCGCGGAGGTCGGAGCCGTCCAGTGCGACCGACCAGAGGTTCGCGGCGGCGCGGTCGGTCAGGGCCGCGCCGGGGCCGGGGGTATCGGAGGCGAACAGCAGCCGGTCGCCGTACCAGGCGATCCGCAGCTTCGAGGCGAGGATCTCGTCCAGCAGCGGCTCCCAGGAGCGACCTGCGTGGGCCTCGGCCGGGGCATCCAGGGGGACGTCCTCGCGGGAGGTCCAGAGCTTCACCGCGGTGCCGCCCTGGTAGTGCTTCCAGGAGGCCTGGTCGCGGCGCCACGGGGTGGCGACCACGGTGGTGCCGGAGGGGTGGATCGCGACCTCGCCGCTGCGTCCCAGGGGAAGCAGCTCGGTCCCGCCCTCGAGATCGATCGCCCACAGCTGCGCGTCGCGCGCGATCGGGGCGCCATAGCTGGTGGTGGCGACGATCCGGCCGTCGGGAAGCCAGCCGACGACCTTGGTGCTGGGCCGTCCCCAATAGGTCAGCCGACGCGGGGCGGTGTCGCCCTCGACGCCGATCACCCACACCTCGGGACCGCCCGAGGTGCGGGAGGTGTACGCGATGTGCTCGCCGCTGGGCGAGAAGCGGGGGTAGCCGACGGGTGCACCCTCGTCGGTCAGCCGCCAGGCGCGACCGCCGGCCAGCGGTGCCAACCACACATCGTTCGCGGCGGTGAAGGTGACGATGTCGCCTCGGACATCGGGGTGGCGGAGATATGCGGCATGGGCAGGCGTCGTCGACATGGGTCAACCCTATGTCCGGTCTCGGACACCGCGCACAGGATTTCGAAGCCGAAGCCGGAGCCGGAGCTGGCCGGGGGCGGAGCCGGAGCCGGTCGGGGGCGTTCAGCCCAGGGCGCTCGCGATGACGGAGTCCGCCCGATGCAGGGAGACGGCGAGCTCCGCCCGGGTCACGCCTTCTTCGCCGGCCCAGTCATGGGCCGCGAGGGGGTCCGGAGCCATCCCGGCCGCGGCGAGCCAGGCCACGTCCGTCGGCGCCGAGCTGGGATCCTCCGGCAGCGGCAGCGAGACCTCCGTCGAGGCGTCCCAGGTGACCCCCATCCCGGCCAGCGCCGGGCGCATCAGCGCGGCGAGCATCATCGCCGCGCAGTCCCGGGTGGCGGGCGCGTCGGGATGGACCCGCAGCTGCACATCGCCCCACAGCGCGCCCCGGCCGTGGAGCCACAGCACTGCGGAGACTCGCGCGGGATCCTCTCCCAGGTCCGTGAAGACGGTGGGGACGGTCCCGAGATCCACTGCGGGAGAGCCGGCGAGGCGATGCAGGGCGACGGCGATGTCTCCGCGCGTGACCTGGGCATCGGGGGCGTATTCGGTCGGGGACAGGCCCGGCTGCACCCCGGTCATGTGCGCCCAGCGGATCGCCTCGGCGCCAGGGGTGCCGGCGGCGACATCCTCGAACAGAGGCCCCTCCTGGACCCCGGCGCCGGGGCCGCTCCGTGCGGCGCCAGCCGACAGCGCCTCCGAGTCCTCACGGCGCAACAGCGTCCCCGCAGTCACCGGCACCACGACAGCCGCCGCCGCGCCGGCCAGCAGCACGGTGCGGCGCCCGGCCCGGCGTCCGGCACGACGGATCGGGCGCGGATCCCCCGCCTCCGGGACGACGGGGAGCGTGGCCGGCGGGGTCTGTGCCGTCGGCGCCGAGACGGGCTGCGTCGGCATCGGCGGCGTGGGTGCCAGCGGCGCCAGCTGCGGCTGCGCCGGCTCGGGCGCGGCTCCCGGACGCCCGGCCTGCAGGCGCGGCGGGGACGGTCGTCTTACAGCCATCTCAGCTCCCGCATCCGCTGGATGATCGCCCAGCTGACAGCGAGGTTCCCCCAGCCGTTGAGATGGAACCCGTCCGGTGCGCACAGGTGCTCGGTCACGATCCGCTGCTCGAGCGCCCCCTGGGTGGAGGCCTGTTCGAGCAGGCGCAGCGGCGCCAGCGGAGGGCAGCTGAGGCCCTCCTCGGAGGTGAGCAGGCGGCCGAGGTCCAGGAAGTGTGCGCCGTAGCGGCGCTGCTGCTCCTCGTTGACCTGGAGCACCGCGTCCGCCGTCGCGGAGCCGACCGGGTCGAAGGAGGTCGGCCACTGCCCGAGCACCAGCGTGTCCTGCTCAGGAGTCGCAGCGGCGTCCCACATCCGCTGGGTGTCCTCGAGCACGCCCGCCACGTCGAGGATGTTGTTCTTGCCCATCCACAGCACCTGCCGGGAACCCTCCGCGACCGTCGCGAGCGCGGAGCGGAAGACGCCGCTGCCGCTCGTGCCGGGCTGATCGGGCAGGAATTCCCAGCTGCCGCCGGTGCCGTCGAGTACCCCAGGGGCCCCGTCCACATCACCGGGGATCGTGAGCGGTCCGGCCGGGGTCAGTCCGGAGTCGAGCGCGACGGCGACGGCGCCGGTGCCCGCGGCCGGCTCACCGAGCGGGCGCAGCTGGGGAGTGTCCAGGCCGCGCATCAGCAGGGTGTGGGCGGAACGCGTGGCGCCCACCCCGTAGGCGTGCACCACTGCAGGGGCTGCCGCGAGGGCGAGGTGCTCATGGATGCGCACCGCCAGCGGAGTATCTGCGCTGCCGCCCTCCGAGCTCATGGAGGAGGAGCCCCACAGGGTCAGCGGCCGGGCGTCCAGCTCGGGAGCGAGCAGACGGCGTGAGGCCTCCGTGCCGGTGACGGCCGGGGTGGCTTCGGCGGGGACGGGTGCGGCAGGTGCGGCCAGGGCGGCGGCGAACTGCGGCGGGGGCATCGTGGTCCTTCACGGTGGTGCTGAACGAGCGCACCGTCCGGCGCCCACGGCTCCCTACCCTACGGGAACCGGGGCCCGCCGACCAGGGGAATGGGAGGTGATCTGCAGTGATCTGCAGGGTGGTCCCGGATCCCGCCGACGAGGGGGCGACGGGATCCGGCGGCGCGGCTGCTGAAGGGCAGCCGTGCTGGTCAGCGCAGTGGAGCGGGCTCAGGCCTCGTGCAGGCCGGGCTCGCCGGCGGGCACCACGTAGGTGCGATCCACGGACGCCGCGGCATCCGGGGTGCTGACCGCGGAGACGGTCTTGAAGTCGACCCGCAGCTCCTCGGTCGTGTACTCCGAGAGCACATAGCCGCGGCGGCCGCGGATGTACTTGATGTGCGGGTTCTCCGCGAGGACTTCCTCCTCGCCGTTCACCACGTCGCTGCCGTCCCCGCCCGAGGTGATCGAGGTGGACACCAGCTCCACCCCGACGGTCGCAGAGTCCGGCTCCCAGAAGTCCGCCTTGAGCTCATTGGCGAAATGCACGTGGACATCGCCGGTGAGCACCACGGGGTTCGCGATCCCGCGCTCGCTCCAGGCGCCGACCAGGGTGTCGCGGTCCGCCCGGTAGCCGTCCCAGCCGTCCGAGCCGAGCGTGGTGGTGGGCCCTGCGGCGTTGTCGCGCTTGGCGAAGAAGACGCTCTGCGCGAGCAGCTGCCAGGTGGCGGGCGACTCGGTCATCCCCTCGAGCAGCCACTGCTCCTGTTCGTCGCCCAGCAGTGTGCGCGAGGGATCGGCCTGCTCCTCGCAGTCGGTGAACCACCAGGTCTTCCCACCGTCGTGGCAGGCGTGCAGGTCACGATACTGGCGGGTGTCGAGCACATGGAAGCTCGCGAGATCCCCCCAGTGCAGGCGTCGGAACAGCTGCATGGAGGTGCCGGCGGGGGCGCTGGACCGGCGCAGCGGCATGTTCTCGTAGTACGCCTGCTGGGCCGCGATCTTCCGGGCCACCCAGGCATCAGTGGGCACCCCGTTCTTGGGGTAGGCGCCCGCCCAGTTGTCCTGGATCTCGTGATCGTCCCAGGTGACGATCCACGGCGCGGTGGCATGCAGCAGCTGCAGGTCCGGATCGGTCTTGTAGGTCGCATACCGCAGCCGGTAGTCCTCGAGCGTGGTGCACAGCTTGTGCGGATGGGTGCGCAGCTTCCCGGTCCCGGGCCCGCCCTCGTAGATGTAGTCACCGAGCCCGAACACCAGGTCGGGACGATCTTCGGCCGCCCGCCGGTAGGCCGTGAACCAGCCGCCCTCCCAGTGCGAGCAGGACAGGTGCACCATGCGCAGCGCGCGGGTGTCACCGCTCGCGGGAGTGGTCAGGGTGCGGCCGACGGGGGAGACGTAGCGCCCGGTGCGGAAGCGGTAGAAGAACTCGGTGCCGGCAGGGAGGTCCTCCAGCTCGACGTGGAGGCTGTGCGCCTCCTCGGGGCGGGCGGTCTCGGTGCCGCGGCGCACGATCGAGCGGAAGCGCTCATCGGTCGCGAGCTCCCAGCGCACCGGGACCGGGATGCTCGGCATCCCGCCACGGCCGTCCAGCACGTGGGGGTCGATCGCGAGCCGCGTCCACAGCACCACGGAGCTGCTGGTCGGGTCGCCCGAGGCGATGCCGAGGGTGAAGGGGTCCTTGCGGCGCCAGCTGCTGTCGGCGATCGCCGGAGCGGTGCCCAGCACGCCCGCGGAGGCGAGTGTGGTGAGGGTGGCGCCGGTGAAGATGCGCCGGCTCATGCGGCGCTGCCGGGCGAGGTTCGCGCGGCGGTCCGGGGCGATGAAGCGGGTGGGCTCAGGGGCTCCGTGGCGGAGGAGTCCGCCGGAGAGCCGATCCGGCTCAGTGGTTCGGCAGCGCCCGTCCGGGGAGGGTTCGGCAGCGCCCGCTCGGAGCGGCCCGACCCCGGGCGGGGGACGCCGCGGTCACGGCCAGTCGTAGTCGACGACCACCGGGGAGTGGTCCGAGAGCCGGGTGCCGTGGTGGTCCCGGTCGACCTCGGCGCGGACGGCGCTGCGGGCGAGACGCGGTGTGGCCAGGTGGTAGTCAAGCCGCCACCCTGCGTCGTTGGCGAACGACTGGCCAAGCCATGACCACCAGGAGTAGGGGCCGTCCTCGCCCGGATGCAGGTTCCGCACCACGTCGATGAGCGTGCGCGGGGAGAGCTGCTGCCCGAACCACTCCCGCTCCTCCGGGAGGAAGCCGTCGTTCTGCTGGTTCCTCCGCCACGCGGCGAGGTCCTGCCGGGTGTGTGCGATGTTCAGGTCGCCCATCAGCAGGTACTCGCGGCCGGCCGCCGTGGCCGCGCACCAGATAGCGCGAGAACGCGGCCATGAACCCCATCTTCCGGACGTAGCGGGCACCGCCATCGGGAGCCTCGCGCATCCGCTCGGGCCGCTGCAGATGGGCGGGCAGGCCGCCCTTAGGCAGATAGAGACAGGCGATCGTGAGCGGTGCGTCCGCGAGGTCCACCTCGAGGTAGCGGCCCTCGGCGGCGAAGCGCGACAGGCCGCGAGCCAGGGGGACATGGTCGGGAGCGGGGACGGGGTTGAGGGCGGCGGTGGGCCCTCCCACCAGGGCCGCTCCGCTCCAGGTTCGGATCGCCGCCGGCGGCCGACGGGTCAGCACCGCGACCCCGTTGCGACCCGGCAGCGTGCCCGTGTCGAGAGCGACGTGGAAGTCACCGAAGGCACCCGCAGGGATCTTGTCGGCCTGTGCCCGGACCTCCTGCAGCGCGACCGCATCGCACCCCCGCCCGGCGAGCCAGTCATCGAAGCCCCGTCGCTGCGCGGCACGGATCCCGTTGATGTTGGCGGTGGCGATGCGGAGCATGCGGACGAGACTACGTGCTGGTCAGCCCGGCTCTGCGCCCTGGACCCGGCAGGCTTCCCTGTGGCGGGCGGAGTTCTGAGGCTTCTCACTACAGTGAGCCTCATGCACCAAAGCCTTCGCTCTGTCGTCCTGATCGCCGTGCTCGCGACAGGGCTGTTCTCCTGCGCATCGACAGCAGAGACCGACTGGCAGAGCATGCAGGACGACGCGGACGGGTTCGTCAACGCGGCGACAGCGGAGGACGGCTCGCTCGGCGCGGCAACGCAGCGTCTGACAGCGCAGGACCCGCCGCCGGCGGATGACGGCGGGATCACCCTGAACTTTCCGTCCGAGGTGAGCATCGACGGCGCCGTGGCCACCTGCTTCGGCGACGGCACGGCTCAGCTCGAATACAGCGTCACCTCGGAGGAGGGATCGGTTGTCAGCGGGTCCGTCGACATCCTCTGCGACGGAGGCGAGACGGAGATTCCGTTGGCCGAGCGCGGTGACGCGGTCCGTTTCAGTGCCGTGCTCGTGAGCGGTACGGGGGCCGTCGTCGCGGCGGCTGTCTCCGGCGGCGCCGAGTAGAAGCAGGGTCCCGGAACCGGGATCGCGGAGACGCCTTACACCGCGTCGCCGACGACGGGTCCCTCCGTGTTGGACTTCCAGCCGAGAGCCGGAGCGACATGCGTCGCGAAGCTCTCGAGGATGTGGAGGTTCAGCTCGACCCCGGCCTGCGAGGGGATGGTGAGCAGGAGGGTGTCCGCGGACTGCACCGCCGCGTCCGCCTTCAGCTGCTCGATGAGCTGATCCGGCTCGCCGGTGTAGGAGCGCCCGAAAGTCGAGCGGGTGCCGTCGATGATGCCGATCTGGTCGGAGTTCTCGCCCGGCCGCATGCCGAACAGCTGCCGATCCTGCTCGGTGACGATCGGGAAGACGCTGCGGGAGACGGACACTCGCGGGGTGTGCGCATGCCCGGCCTCCTTGAAAGCCTCCCGGTAGACGTCGATCTGCTCGGCCTGGAGATCGCCGAAGGAGGCGCCCGTGGCCTCGGTGAGGAGGGTCGAGCTCATGAGGTTCAGGCCCTGGGTGCCGGTGCGCTCGGCGGTGCCGCGGGAGCCCGCACCCCACCAGATGTGCCGGAAGAGGTCCGGGGACTGCGGCTCGATGCGCAGCGGCGCATGCGGTGCGGCGTCCGACATATACGGCTGCGCGGCCGCACGGGTCATCGGATGCCCCTGGATGGCCTGCAGGAAGACGTCGAACTTCGACATCGCGATATCGGCTCCGCGCGGGTCGGTGGAGCCGGTGTAGCCGAAGGACTCCCAGCCGCGGTCCGCCGCCTCGGGGGCGCCGCGGGAGATGCCGAGCGCCACCCGGCCGTCGGCGATCAGATCGAGGGCAGCGGCCTCTTCGGCGAGGTAGAGCGGGTTCTCGTAGCGCATGTCGATCACGCCGGTGCCCACCTCGATCCGCTGGGTCCGCGCGGCGACCGCCGCGAGCAGCGGCATCGGCGCAGCGGACTGCTTGGCGTAATGGTGGACGCGGAAATACGCGCCGTTCACGCCCAGCTCGTCCGCGCCGACGGAGATGTCGATCGCGTCGTGGAGCATCTGACGGGCGGTGAGGCCGCCCTGGGCGGGGCTGCCGCCGTAGTGGCCGAAGCTGAGGAATCCGAAGGCACGCATGGCCCCACCGTACTAGATGGTTGAACGTTTGACTAGCGCGAGAGGCTGGAGTGCGGACGCTATGCCAGGGGTACCGGGCGGCCCTGCGCGAGGTGCCTCGGGAGGGCGAAGCGGGGCCCGGATGCACGCCGCGTACGAGATCTGCGCCCCACCTCTCGCCCTCACCGAGGAGTTCGGCGCCCTGGGCGCGTACCGTGAACCGCTCTGCGCGCACGGGTCTCGCACCCTGCCGTCCCCGTTCTCTGCGCCTGCCGGCCCGGGGACAAGGCCATGCCGGCCGTACGCACCTCCGTGGCTCACGCCGCCCCTTCCTCCTCGACGAACGGACCGCGCCATGCCGCTGGACCCCTCTCCCGACCCGCGCCCTCCTCGCGCCTCCGCCCCGTCCGCAGCCCGCCGCGCGCGCCGTGAGCTGGAACGCTTCGACGCCGGGCCGCACCTGCCGGGTCGCCGACTGAACAGCGTCTTCTGGGTGTCGGTGACGCTGATCGTCGTACTCCTCGCGGCGGCCTCCCTCTTTCCTGCGCAGATGAATGCCGCCGCGGGCTCGGCGATGCGCTGGGTGACCGCCACCAGCGGATGGTCCCTGCTGGTGATCCCGCTGGGTCTCATCGGCCTGCTGCTCGTGATCGCCCTGTCCCGCTTCGGGCGCATCCGCCTGGGGCCCGACGACTCCCGGCCCGAATACCCGACCGTGGCCTGGATCGCGATGCTGCTGGGCGCCGTGATGGGGATCGGGATGATCACCTACGGCGTCGCCGAGCCCGTCTCCCACCTGGTCCAGCCTCCGCACGGCCTCGCCGAGCCCGGTAGCCGGGAGGCGGTCGTGGACGCCATGCGCTTCACCTTCCTGGACTGGGGACTGCAGGCCTGGGCCGTCTTCGCGATCTTCGGACTCGCCATCGGATACTCCACCCACCGGCTCGGCAACAAGGGGATGGTCTCGCCCATCCTGCGCCCGCTGATCGGTCGCCATGCCGACGGAGCGATCGGCAAGGCCGTCGACGTGCTGGTGGTCCTGTCCACGCTGTTCGGCACCACCACCTCCCTCGGCCTCGGTGCGGCGCAGATCAGCCAGGGGCTGAGCCACATCACCGGGGTGGACCTCACCTCCACCGGAGTGCAGATCATCGTGATCGCACTGGTCACCGTGCTGTTCACCGCCTCAGCCATGAGCGGCATCGGTCGCGGGATCCGCTACCTGAGCCAGGCCACGATGGTGATCGCTGCGGCCCTGCTGCTCTTCGTGCTGGTCACCGGCCCCACGAGCTGGCTGATCTCGCTGTTCCTGCGCTCCGCCGGCGGATACGTCGGCGACTTCGTCGAGATCAGCCTGCTACTGCCCCTGGATGGCGCGGACCTCGAGTGGATGCAGGGGTGGACCTTCTTCATGATGGCCTGGTGGATCTCCTGGGGCGCCTTCGTCGGCGTCTTCCTGGCGCGCATCTCCCGGGGCCGCACGATCCGGCAGTTCGTGCTGGTCGTCCTCGGCGTGCCGAGCCTGGTGTTCTCCGTCTGGTTCACGGTGTTCGGCGGCTCGGCGATGTTCATGGACCTCGAGCGCGGCACCGGCATCGGTGCGGCCGCCGCGGAGAACGTCAACACCGCCTTCTTCGGTCTGCTCGAAGAGCTGCCGCTGACCGGGATCACCTCCGTGATCGCCGTGATCCTGGTGGTGCTCTACTTCATCACCGGCGCGGACTCGAACACCTACGTGCTCGGGGTCATCTCCTCGGACGGTCGCATGGATCCGGGCCGCCCCGTGATGCTCATGTGGGGCCTGCTGACCGGCGCGACCGCTGCCGTGCTGCTCTACGCCGGGGGCCTGCAGGCGCTGCAGACCGCCGTGATGCTCTCGGCCGCCCCGTTCATCATCGTCATCCTCGCGCTCGCCGTCTCCCTGGTGATGATGCTGCGGCGCGACCCGCTGCTCACGACAGGAGTGCCCTGAGCAGATCTGCTCAGGGCACCCCGGGGAGCTCAGGTGCCTGCGCTCAGGCGTCCGTGCTCAGCCGGCGTCGGCCTCGGTGGTCTCCGTGGGGCGGGCGCCCAGCTCGGAATCCAGGCGCAGCAGGCCGGAGCCGTCGTCGCCGATCAGCTTCAGGCGGCCGATGATCTCGGAGACCGTCGCCTCCTCCTCGATCTGCTCATCCACGAACCAGTTCAGCAGCGGGCGGGAGTCGTAGTCGCCCTCCTTGTCCGCGCTGCGGTACAGCTCGCGGATCGACTCGGAGACCTTCTGCTCGTGGGCGAGCGCGGCCCCGAAGATCTCGAGCACGGAGAGGCCGGGCTTCACGCCGGGGGCTTCGATGGTGCCGATCGCAGCGTGGTTGTCGCGGTCCGAGACGTGCTGGATGAACTTGTTCGCATGGACGATCTCCTCGTCCGCCTGGTGGCGCAGCCAGGCGGCGATGCCGGGGAGGTCCTGCTCATCCGCCTCGATGGCGAGCTGGCGGTAGGTGATCGATGCCGCGAACTCGAGGGTGATCTGGTCCTGGAACTTCTTCTCAAGGTCATTGCTCATCTTCATGACACCGACAGTAGTCCTCTCGGACCCTCTTGTCACGCATGGAAAGGCTAGCCTGACCTACACAGATGAAGTGTGGTGAGAGGTCTGGACGGCGGAGAGGGGCCATGGCGGCGTGATCGTGCAGGGCGCCGAGCCGCTCGGCGACGGTCAGCCGCGCAGGTGCCCGGGAGCCGCCGACAGGGTGCGCCCGGGAACGAAACTCCCGGCCACGACGGCGTGCCGGGGTGAGTGCCGTGTGAGGAGCAGCTGCTCGCCATCGCCCTCGCCGGCCGCGTCGCGATCACCCGCCCCATGGGGAGCGGGCGGCGGACCCTCCGCATCGTCCTGTGCCCGCACCAGCAGCTCCTCCATCAGAGCGACGGCCTGCCGAGCGAGCTCCTCCACCGGCAGACGCACGGTGGCCAGCCCGAGCAGGTCGAGCCCGTCCCCGAGCCCATCGAACCCCACGGTGCTGATCTCCTCGGGGATCCGCACCCCCCGCGCCGCAGCGGCGCGCAGCAGCTCCAGGGCGACGTAGTCCACGGGGCAGACGATGCAGCTCAGCGCTTCCTCCCGGGCCGCGTCCAGGGCGCGGCCCACTCCCTGCTCCACCGGCAGCAGCTCCACGGGGACGCTGATGATGCCCAGCTCCTCGCAGCGCTGGACCAGGCTGCGCATGCGCAGGTCGAACACCCTCGAATAGAGGAGCGGCGCAGTGAGCACGGCGATCCGGCGATGACCCTGAGCGGCGATCTGCTCCGCCATCAGCCGGCCATGCGCCTCCTCGTCGTAGCTGACCGAGTTGATCTGCGGATGGGTGTTGGGGCGGCCGAGGATCATCATCGGCGTCGCGGTGACGGTCTCGACGAGATCCTCCGCAGCGGTCACGCCAGTGCCGACGAAGACCCCGGCTACGCGCTGACCGATCAGCCGGTTCAGGCCCTCGACCTCCGCCGTGCCGTAGTCGTGCCGGAACGCCGTCACCGAGATCAGGGTGCGGCCGATGGCTTCGACAGCGCGATTCATCTCCGCATGGAGGTGGCCGTAGGCAGGGTTGGTGGCGTCGCGGATGAGCAGCCCGAGCTGCCTGCCGTGACGCATCGCCAGTCCGCTGGCCACCAGATTGTGCACATAGCCCAGCCGTCGGGCTGCCTCGTGCACCTGGATCATCGCATCGGGGGAGACCCGCTCCCCGCCATTCTGGAACACACGAGAGACCGTGGAGCGGGAGACCCCGGCAGTGCGCGCGACGTCCTCCATCGTGGGTGGTCGAGGCATCTGCGGTGCTCCCTTCCTTGCAGGCTTCTGGTGGCTGGTGGCTGGTGGCTGGTGGCTGACGGCCGGGCGTGCGGGCACCGCGAGCCGGGTCGGCCGGACGGTCCCACCGCGCAATCCGGAGGGGCGGCCTGGGCGCACGATAGTCCAGTGGGTGACGCCCGCCAGGTCGCATGGGTGACGGCCGAGTGAAGTCCGAGTTCGCGGGCACCTGGCGAGAACCGGCCGCTGAGGAACACTCGACGACGCCGAGATGAACAGTGGATGGACCCCGCATCACGAATCGCGCCAAGGGGGTCCGGAGGGTGCTCCGAGAGGGGAGTGGGAGCGCTCCCACCTGCGGTGACAGTTTCTGTTCATGCGCGATTCACCTGCACTGATGCCTTCTGGCGAGATCGGTGGAGGGTCCATACGGTGAGTGCTGTCGATGACGCCGGAGCGGCAGCCAGCCGCCCGTCCCGTCCCGTCCTGCCGTCCTCGTTCCCCCTGCGGATGGCGCCCCGGACCACTCGGTCCGACCGTCGGCCGCCCCGCCCCGCGGAGCGTTGCCGAGACCGCCATCCTCACCGCGTCGGCCCCCGGGCCGCCCTTCGATCAGGAAGCTGGGAGCGCTCCCATGACAACCATCGTCCGTTCATCCCGCCCGGGCCAGCAGGTGCCGGCCGGGCAGGAGAAGCAGGGTGAGCCTGTGGGCCCCGCTGCGCCGCCGACCGGCCGCGCGACGCCGACGCGCAGCGAGCAGCGCCGACGCTCACCTCAGCGTCGCCGCCGGGTGCGCCGCGATGCGCTTCTCTTCGGCGCCCTGATCGCCCCGAACCTCATCGCGATCATCGTCTTCTCCTACTACCCGGCGCTCTACAACATCGGGCTGAGCTTCTTCGAGTGGGACTTCGTGGCCCCGACCCCCGAGTGGGTGGGGGTGGAGAACTACACCAACCTGTTCACCGACCCGAGCTTCGGGCAGATCATGAAGAACACGGCGATCTTCACCGGCGTGAGCGTGATCGGCTCGCTCGTGCTGGGCCTGCTGCTGGGCAGCCTGCTGGCCACGAAGCTGCCGCTGACCGGGTTCGCGCAGACCATGGCCTTCGCCCCGCACATGCTGCCCGGCGCGGCGGTGGGCATCCTGTGGCTGTTCATGTTCGATCCGAACTACGGCCTCTCCCGCTGGGCGTTCTCCCTGTTCGGCGCCGACTCCCCGGCCTGGACCACCACCTCGGACTGGTCGCTGTGGGCGATCACGATCGCCTACACCTGGCAGCGGCTCGGCTTCGTCACCGTCATCTGCTACACCGCGATCCTCGACCTGCCCAAGGACCTCTACGAGGCCGCAGCACTCGACGGGGCGCACGGCTGGAAGCTGTTCCGTCACCTCACGCTGCCGCTGCTGAGCCCGATCACGTTCTTCCTCTCGATCACCGGCATCATCTCCGCCGCCCAGGCCTTCGACATCATCTCGATCATGACCAGCGGCGGCCCGGGAACCTCCTCCAGCACCCTGAGCTGGATGGTCTACGAGGAAGCCTTCCAGAAGTTCGACATCGGCAACGCCTCGGCCGCAGCCACCGTGCTGCTGGTGCTGCTGCTGATCATCACGTACGTGCAGGTCCGCTACGGCGACAAGAAGGTGAACTACGACTCATGAGCACTCTGACCGTCGACAAGAACCAGATCGCCGATGCTGCCGGCCCCGCCCCCCGCAACAAGGGGCGGGACCGCGGACCCCGCCGTCCGGCATGGAAGACCGGCCTGCTGTTCGCCGGCGTCCTCGCCACCATCGCCGTCTTCTTCGTCCCGTTGTACTGGCTGTTCTCCTCCGCGATGAAGCCGCACCAGGACATCTACACCTGGCCGCTGACCTGGATCCCGCGTGAGCTGACCTTCTCGAACTTCGCCGAGGCCTGGAACAGCGCCCCCTTCGACCGCTTCTTCCTCAACTCGATCATCACCACCGGGGTGGGCACCTTCCTGGAGATCACGCTTGCGATCCTGTGCGCCTATGCCTTCGTGTTCGTCGACTTCAAGTTCAAGAAGATCGCGTTCGTGCTGATCATCGGCTCGCTGATGCTGCCGGGTCACGTCACCCTGATCGTCAACTACATCACCGTGGCGAACCTGGGCTGGCTGAACACCTACGCCGGCCTGATCCTGCCGGGCATCGCCAGCGCCTTCGCGATGTTCCTGCTGTTCCAGTACATGCGCACCATCGACAAGGACATCCTGCAGGCCGCGGAGATCGACGGCGCGGGGCACCTCCGCCGGATGCTCACGATCGTGGTGCCGCTGTCCACGCCGATGATCCTCACCGCCACGCTGATCGTGATGGTCGGCAAGTGGAACGAGTACGTCTGGCCGCTGATCGTCACCTCCACCGCGGACATGCGCACCCTGCCCATCGGCCTGCTCTTCCTGCGCAGCCAGGAGGGCTACAGCAACTGGGGCGTGATCATGGCCGGCGCCGTGTTCGTCTCCCTCCCGATGCTGATCCTCTTCTTCCTCGCCCAGAAGCGCATCATCGGCGGCCTCGCCGCCGGCGCCATGAAGTGAGTCCGACGGCGCGGGGCAGCCATCACGCAGCCTCGCGCCACCCCCGGCCCGCCCATGCCCCATGGGTCGGACCCCACCAGCTCCGGGCCCCGGCCCGGGCGGGCGCCGGCGTGCGCACTCCGCACGCGGCCCGCACCTCGTCCCGCGGGACGAGCCCCCGCCAGACCCCCTCGCCAGACCCGCCTGACTGACAGACCCACTGACTGTCTCCACCCGGTGACCCCACCGCACCACTCCCAAGGAGCGATTCGTATGTCTCGCAGCCCCTTCCACCTCTCCCGCCGCGGCCTGCTGACCGCCATGGGCCTCGGTGCCGGCGCAGCCGGCCTCGCCGCCTGCGGCGCCCCGTCCGGCGGCGGTGACGGCGCAGAGAGCAACCTCCGCGACGGCTTCACCCAGGCGGACCTCACCGTTCCCCCCGAGTACGAGGGCCGCACCCCGATCCTGTTCTGGGCGCCCTTCACGGGCAACAACTACGAGGTGCTCTCGGCGCAGTTCACCGCGTTCAACGAGTCCCAGGACGAGATCGTCGCGATCGCGGAGTCCGTCGGCTCCTACGCCGATCTGACCCAGAAGTTCACCGCCTCGCTCCAGGCCCGCACCGTGCCGGACATCGTCTGCTTCCCCGAGATGCAGTGGCTGCAGTTCTACCAGTCAGATGCCCTGGCACCGCTGGACGGCTACTTCGATGACGAGTGGAACCTGGACGTCTACATCCAGAACTACGTCGCCGAGGGCAAGGCGGCCGGAGAGACCTTCACGGTGCCCTTCGCCCGCTCGACCCCGCTGTTCTACTACAACAAGACGCGCTACATCGAGGCCGGTCTGCCCGAGGAGGGCCCCGAGACCTGGGAGGATCTCGCGGCCTTCGCGCCCGAGCTCGCGAAGATCGAGGTCGAGGGCCGCCCGCTGTCCGCGATGGCCTTCGGCCCCGACGCCTGGCACGGCCAGGCCGACATCTGGGGCTTCGGCGGCGCGAACTCCAACGAGAACTTCGAGGTCACCATCAATGACGAGAAGGGCGTCGAGTGGCTCGAATGGATGCGCAAGTTCATCCACGAGGACGGCTACGGCTACCTCGCCCAGGCCTCCGGCACCGACTTCGCCTCCGGTCTCGCCGCTGGCTGGCGCGGTTCGACAGCCTCGCTGACGGGCCAGACCAAGGCCACCGAGGGTCTCTTCGAGATCGGCACCGCCTACATGCTGTCCAAGGAGGGCGAGCAGAAGCAGGTGCCCACCGGCGGGTCCGGGCTGCAGCTGGTGCGCACCGAGTCGCAGGAACGTCAGGACGCCTGCGCCGAGCTGTTCCGCTTCCTCGCCCAGCCGGAGAAGTCCGCCGAGTGGCACGTGGGCACCGGCTATGTGCCGATCGTCCAGGCCGCTCAGGAGACTCAGGCCGTCAAGGACCTGGTCGCCGAGAACCCGAACTACGCCGTCGCGCTGAACCAGCTGGAGAACGCGCGCACCACCGACTACACCAACTGGAACGCCGGCGCCGTCACCGAGATCAGTGCCGCCATGGGTCAGGTGTTCGGTGACAACGCGGAGGCGAAGACAGTCCTCGACGCCCTCGCCCCGACCCTCCAGGAGGTCCTGGACGACAACCGCGAGGACTACGAGGCCGTGCAGTTCGAGGGCTGGAACTGAGCCTTCCCGCAGTCGCTGCAGCAGCTGCAGTAGCCGTGGTTCCCGCAGTCGCTGCAGTTCCTGCAGCTCCAGCTGTCCCCGCTTGACTCCGCGGCCCCGGGTGCACGTCACCCGGGGCCGCGGCCACCGGCCCTCCGGGCCGCTGACGACCAGGGCTATGTGCCCGACGTGAAGGGCCGCGCGCCCGTATCGAGGAGAACCAGACCATGACCACCCAGCAGCCTGAGATCGTCGGGCACCGCGGCGCCGCCGCCGTGGAACCCGAGAACACGATCCTGTCCTTCCGGCGCGGAGTCGCCGAGGGCTCCCAGTGGCTCGAGTGCGACGTGCACCTCAGCGCCGACGGCCAGGACGTGGTCATCCACGACGCGACCCTGGACCGCACCGCACAGCAGGATTCGCCGCTGCGCACCGGCGCGGTCGTCGACCTCACCCGCTCCCAGCTGGACCGGGTGCTGGTGGGCAAGGACGAGCACATCCCCACCCTCTCCCAGGTGCTCGATGCGGCGGTGCGCGAGGACGGCACCCGAGTGCCGCTGCTGGTGGAGATCAAGGCTCCCGCTGCTGCGGATCTCGTGGTCAAGATCCTCCTGCAGCACTTCGACGAGGCCGCCTGGCAGGACCCGGCCGGCGCCCCCGCCGTCGTGCTCTCCTTCCATGAGGAGCCGCTGCGCCGCACCGCCGAGCTCGCTCCGCAGATCCCTCTGATGCGCACCACCACGGCGACCTCCGTCGAGTGGTGGGAGTCCTGCCGCCAGCTGCGGGTCGCGCATGTGGGAGTGCGGATCGCCGATGCCCGTCAGGCCGACGTCGAGCGGGCCGCAGAGCTGGGCGCGAAGCTGAACCTGTGGACCGCCCGCGCCGATGAGGAACTCGAGCGGGCCCTCGAGCTCGGCTGCGACACGATCACTGTCGACGATCCTGCCTGGGCGTTCGCGCTGATGGCGCAGCGCGTCACGGTCTGATCGGGCTGGCCCGGGTGCTGCAGAGGCAGGTCCGGGCCCTGCGCGGATCCGGCAGCGGACGCGGAGCGCGACGGCCGGGATCAGCTCGCGTTCTCGACCTCGATATCCAGCCCGGCATCCGCAGGGCCGACGGTGACCAGCCAGAGGTGCTCGACCCCTTCGTCGGCGTAGGCGATGCATTCGGCGTCGTAGTCACCGGCCGCGGTGTCCACGCCGTCCCCGCATTCGACCTCGAGGCTCATCTCCTCCGGGCCGCGCGCCTCGGCCTCCGTGACGAGCAGGGCGCCGAGCTCCTCGGCGCTGAGCACCTTCGTGTCGTGCCCGAAGCCCCAGGTCCCCTCGAAGAGGTTCTCGCCCGTCACCCCGTCGGGCCCCTCAGTCTCGGAGCTTTCGCTGCTCTCTCCCCCTCCGTCGCTCGGGGACTCCCCGGCGTCCGAGGCTGGCTCAGAAGTCTCAGAAGTCTCAGAAGTCTCAGCGGGCTCAGAGGTCTCGGCGGCGTCGGTCGTCCCTCCGCCCGGATCCCCGGCCGGGTCCTCGGTGCTGGTGCCCCCGCACCCCGCGATGAGTGCCGCAGCGGCAAGGATGCTCGCAAGCGGGGCGAGCATCCGGCGGCCCCCTCGTCCGCGCATCGTGCGCTGCGTACACCATCGGCCCCCCGGGCCGCTGTGCGATGCGGTGCGTGTGCTCTCGTGTCCGTTCCTGGTCATCGGGATCCCCTTCCCGGGCGGTCAGCCCGGTTGGTGCCCGCCCGATCTGACGGGCACTGCACCCGTATCGGAGTGCAGAGAATCAGTGTGGCGCAGGACACGTCGGAGGTCCAGAGGGCCCACCTCCGCTCCGCCCATTCATCCCGCCCGTACTGCTCATCCCGCCTACGCTCGACCTGTCGATCCCCTTCTCCCAGGAGTGTCATGCCTGCTCAGTCCGTCCCTTCCCGCCCGCAGCGACCCGCGATCGTGGGCCACCGCGGCGCCTCCGCCCATGCCCCTGAGAACACCCTGCTCGCCTTCCGGAGGGCGATCGAGGATGGCGCCGAGCTGCTCGAGTGCGATGTGCACCTGAGCGCCGACGGCCAGGTGGTGGTGATGCACGACGAGACCATCGACCGCACCGCCGCCGAGGACTCGCCGCTGCGCACCGGTGCGATCGGCGAGCTCACCCGTGCGGAGCTGGACACCGTGCTGCTGGGGGAGGGGGAGCGTGTGCCCTCCCTCGCGGAGCTGCTGGAGATGACCACGGTCCCCGTCTTCATCGAGGTCAAGGTCGCCGCGGCGGCGGCGGCGGTCGCCGAGCTGCTGCGCGCGCTGCCTGCCGGGTCCCCGGCTGCCGCCTCCACCGTGATCTCGTTCCACGCCGATGCGCTCGCGGAGATCCGCCGCGGCGCGGACGTCGCCGTCTCCTATCTGGTCGGCCAGATCGACGAGCAGGCGATCACCACCGCGCGCGAGCTCGGCGCGGCGGGCATCGGGCCTGGCATCGCTGGGCTCAGCCTTCGCGCCGCCGAGGTCGTGCACGAGGCAGGGCTGGCCCTGAACCCCTGGACGGTCAACACCGCCGTGCAGCTCGACGTCGCTCTGGCGTGCGGCGTGGACACGATCACCACGGACGACCCGGCCTGGGCGCAGCGGGAGCTCGACGTCCGCCTGGGGTGAGTGACCGCGGGAGTTCGCGGCAACACCCAGGTCGGAGGGCCCCGCATGGTGCGTCAATGGTGCTTGACCTGTTAAGTCAAGAAGCTTTGACATTTTGAGTCAAGGTAGCTTGACTTGCATGTCAAGGCCCCCTTACATTTGGGGCATGAACACCACGACCCGCACCCCCGCCGCCCCCGCCCGTGCCCGCGCCAACCGCGCCTTCGCCGTCCGCTTCACCGCGGGCATGGTCCTTTTCCTCGCCGGCCTCTTCCTCTCCTTTCTCGTCCAGGACACAGGCTTCCCCGCCTGGATCCCCGCGCTCCTGGTGCTGCCCGCCATCGCCCTCATGGCGTGGGCGAACGTCGAGATGTACCGGAGCGGTGACGAGTTCGAGCGTCGCAAGATCGCCGAGGCCGTGATGCTCGCGTTCGTGATCTCCACCGGCCTGATCCTCGCCGTCGGCTTCCTGCAGTACTTCCTGCTGCCCTCGGTGAACTGGATCTTCGCCTTCGCGATCCTGATGTTCTCGTGGCTCGTGGGCACCTTCGTCTCCTCCGTCCGCTACCGCTGAGAGGGGGCAGTGATGCGCAACGATCTCAAAGCCCGCCGCGCTGAGCGACGCTGGTCCCAGGCCGAGCTCGGCAAGGCCCTCGGCGTCTCCCGGCAGACGGTGATCGCCATCGAGAACGACAAGTACGACCCGTCCCTTCCGCTCGCGTTCAAGCTCGCCGCCCTCTTCGAGTCCCCGATCGAGGAGATCTTCACGCCCGACGAAGCTGAGCCCTCCTGACCGGTTCGTTCCGAACGGGCCGCAGCACACAGATCACCCCGGCCGTGCCTGCCACGGTCGGGGTGATCTGTGCGCGCGATGCCTCGCTCCGTCAGGAGTCGGTGGACTCCTCGTCGGATCCCGATCCGGCGGGCAGCAGCGACTCGATGATCTGCTCCAGAGCGGAGGCGGAGACATCGCTGATCGCGAGCAGATCGCCCGGCTGTGTGCCGGCAGGGTCCTCGGTGCCGTTGTCGACCACGCGCACGCGGTCGGCGAGCGTGAAGACGGTCGCGCGACGTGCTCCCTGATCATTCACCGAGGTGAGCGTGGACAGGGCACGGGTGTCTTCGAGGCCCTCCAGCGACGTCACTGCAGCGACGGTCATCTCCTGAACATCTCCGTCGTCACCGGCGCTGCCGTGCGGGTCCACGAACGCTGCCAGTCGGGAGGGCAGCGAGGCGAGGGTGGGAACGCAGAAATGGTGGAAGCCGTCGGCCGCGACGAACTCCTCGAGCACCCCTCCCGGGAAGAAGTGCAGGCCAAGGGTGGTGCGTACCTGGGAAGCGACGCGCTCGATCGTCAGCAGCGCCTCCGGGGTGCGCCGCAGGGTGAGGATTCCGGCGAGACCGAGCTCAAGCTGGATCAGCCGATCACTCGGTTCACCCTCGCCGATCAGAAGATCCCCTTCCTCCTCGCGGGCCTGGTCGGTCGGGTTCACCAGGCGCCGTGCGATGAGCCCGCGCATCGCTGTGGCGCCCGCGGTCTCACGGTGCACCTGCTCCTGGTCGAGATAGGGGCTGCCGAGGATGCGCAGCGAGGCCTCCCCGTCCAGGGCGAGGAGCTCCTCGTCGGAGAGCACCATCAGGATGTCCGGGTCCTGATCGGCGCGCTCGAGGATCGCCAGTGCTCCCGCCAGGTCTCGCTCAGTGACGACGAGCGGCGAGCTGGGGAGTGCATCGGTGGTGGGGGTGGTCATCGCGGGCTCCTGCCGAGAGGGGTGGTCACCAGGTGAAGGCGTTCTTCAGGCCGTCGGCGACATCGCCGACCTTGTCGGAGACGGTGTCTGCGACGTCGGAGACGGCATCCTTGGCGGCATCCACTCCATCGTTCCACGTGTCGCTGATGACCTCAGACGTGTTGTTCCACAGGTCCTTCGCCCCGTCGACGACATCGCCACCGAAGTCCTTGACCTGATCCCAGTTGTCGACCACCCACTTGATGCCGTCCGCCGCCATCGCGCCGCCCACCAGTACGCCGCCGATCACCTGGAGCGGAACGCCGACCACGGCGCCCACGCCGGTCATATCGCAGATCGTCCCGGCGGTGATGAGGATGCCGCCGACGGCGGTGATTCCGCCGGTGATGGCATGGAAGGTGTCGCCCTTCTTGATCGAATCGATCATCTGCCAGCCACCGGCGAGGATATCCAGGCCGGGCAGGAACTTGCCGGCGACCTTGCCGAACTTCGTGAGCCAGGGGGCCTTCTTCATGAGCCCGTCGAACATCCCGAGCTTCTTGAGGAACGCATCGTATGCCTTGCCCTTCAGCCCGCGAAGCTTCTCGAGAACCTTCTCCGGGTTCTTCTTCATGTTCGACAGGACGTCCCAGATCTTCTTCCCACCCAGGACGATGTTCTTGGCTGCGTCGATGACGCCTTTCCCGACCCCGAACAGCGTGTCCTTGAGCAGATCGAGGATGCTGTGGTCGGTCGCCTCGGAGGCCTCGTCCTGCTCCTCAGCGTGGGTGTCGAGGTCTCTGCTGTGCCGCGACAGCGAGTCGCCCAGCTGGTCGAACCGGGGGGCGGTCCGTCCGGACCACTGCTCCCGGAAGGCATCGGCATCGGTGCCCACCCAGGAAGAAGCGTCCATCACCAGCGGCTCGAGGCGAGCGCGCAGGTCTTCGAGCGAGCCCACTCGCTCTTTCAGCAGCTGCGCGTGTGAACGCAGCTGCTCGGTATCCGCCCCGAAGAACCCGGTCATCATGAACCCCCGTCGTGTCGTGAACAGCTCGCACACTAGGTCCTCCGGGGCGGCTGCGCGATGGGGAGAGGTCCCCATGGGACCTCTCCTCGCGGGGTCGGAGGGAGGGGTGCCGGTCGTAGACTTGCGGCGTGATGACCACGGATGAATCCCTGCAATCTCTGCTCCGGGCTCTCCAGCCGGGATACGAACGGCCGGTTCCGGCCGCCGGCTGGGCATCGTTCGCGCGGCGCTTCCTGCAGTCGGGAGAGATCGTGCTGTTCGCGTTCGAGGGGGAGGGGTGGACCTGGGTGGACCCCCTGCTGCTGGTCACCGATCGAAGGGTGCTCCACCTGCGTCGGGGTCTGAGGTGGAGGGTGCTGCGCGAGGTGCAGGCTGCGGAGGTCCGGGGGGCCGACTGCGCTTCCGGCACGGTGGCGGGACACGTGCGGATCCTTCTGCGTGATGGTTCCTCCCTCCGGACCCGCCAGAACGTCTCCAAGGATGAGGCGGTGGCTCAGGGCTTCGTCGACGGGGTCAACCGCCTCGTCGCCGGTGGAGGCCGCTCCGCCTCCCGCCACTGAACCCAGCACCCGCCAAGCAAGTACCTATGCCGGCTCATCGCATCCGAGGGTGTAGCTGGTTTCTGAAGCCTCCTGATTCGAGGA
>NZ_JBQDLF010000017.1:0-7741 GCF_052095815.1 Brachybacterium sp.
TGCTCGAGACCGGCGGGTTCAGACCCCGACTACACCCTGGATTCGGATGAGCCGCTTCACCCGCCTCATGCAGACCGAGGGCGAGACCGCCGGGGCGGGGGCCGCCCAGGTCGCGGGGATCCCTTTCACGCTGTCGACGCTGGGCACCACCTCGATCGAGGACGTCGCCGCCGCCGCACCCCACGGCCGGAAGTGGTTCCAGCTGTACGTGATGCGGAAACGGGAGGTCTCCTACGACTTGGTGGCGCGCGCTGCACAGGCAGGCTTCGACACCCTGCAGTTCACGGTGGACACTCCGGTGGCCGGAGCACGGCTCCGCGACACCCGCAACGGCTTCTCGATCCCGCCGCAGCTGACGGCCCGCACCGTGCTGGACGCGATCCCCCGCCCCTGGTGGTGGGTCGACTTCCTGACCACCCCCACGCTCGAGTTCGCCTCGCTGTCCTCGACCGGCGGCACCGTGGGTGAGCTGCTGGACTCCGCGATGGATCCGACCATCAGCTATGAAGACCTCGAGATCATCCGCGGCCTGTGGCCCGGGAAGCTCGTGGTCAAGGGGGTCCAGACCCTCGAGGACTCGAAGACGTTCACCGACCTGGGGGTGGACGGGATCATCCTGTCCAATCACGGCGGGCGGCAGCTCGATCGCGCCCCGGTCCCCTTCCACCTGCTCCCGGAGGTCGCCCGCGAGGTCGGCACCGACACCGAGATCGGCATCGACACCGGCATCATGCACGGCGCGGACATCGTGGCCGCCGTGGCCCTCGGCGCACGGTTCACCCTGATCGGTCGCGCCTACCTCTACGGCCTGATGGCCGGCGGCAGGCCGGGTGTGGACCGCGCCATCGCGATCCTCTCCGAGCAGATCGTGCGCACCATGAAGCTGCTGGGCGCGCACTCCCTCGACGAGCTGGAGCCGAGGCACGTCACGCAGCTGCACCGCCTGATGCCCATGCCACGCGGGACCGAGAAGTCCGCGTCCCTCTGAGCGCTGGAAGCATCCCCTGGACATCGACCCGCATCAGGTCTTCACTCGATGGATGAGAACCCCTTTCGCCCTGACCGACATCTGCGTGGTGACGGGCGATGCGCTCGGTACCATCCACCAGAACTGGACCATCAGCGTCGATGACCGCGGCACGATCAGCTACGCGGGTCCCGCCGACAGCGCCGACCTCCCCGCCGACGGCCTGCGAGTCGACGGGCGCGGACTGTTCGTGCTCCCGGGACTCATCAACGCCCACGCCCACCTCTTCGCCGACGGCAGACCGCTCGGTGCGGCCGCCACGAATCCACGGCTGGCGAAGTACGCCACCCGGCTGATGCACACACCCGTCGGCCGTCGGATCCTGCGCAGGCGCACCCGGGAGCACGCGGCCATCCAGCTCCGCTCCGGAGTGACCACGCTGCGCACCGTCGGCGATGTCGCCTACGAGGTGGTCGCGATCCGGGATGCGATCGAGCGCGGCGACATCGTCGGGCCGCGCATCCTTCCCTCCGGTCCGCTGCTGGCGATCTCCGGCGGGCACGGCGCCCCGCAGATCGCCCTGATCGCAGATGACCCCGAGACGGCGCGCTCCCATGCCCGTCAGAACATCCGACGAGGCGCGGCGGCGATCAAGATCTCCGCCACCGGCGGGGTCACGGATGCGATCGAGATCGGCTATGCCGGGAAGCCGGAGATGCCGGAGAACTCGATGCGCGCGATCTGCGAGGAGGCGCACTCGGCCGGCGTGCTCGTCGCCGCCCACGCTCAGAGCCAGGAGGGTGCTCTCGCCGCGCTGCGGGCCGGGGTCGACACGATCGAGCACGGCAGCAGCATGTCCGCTGAGCTCATCGAACTCTTCCTGGACAACCCCGCCTCGCTGCGCGGCTACTCGGCGTTGATCCCGACCCTGCAGGCGTGCCTGCCGCTGGTGAATCTCGACCCGGAGGTCATGGGCGTGGATCCCGTGGTGAGGGCCAATGCCGATCTGGTCCTCGGGGAGATGCTCGGCGGGATCCGGGCGGCGCTCGAGAACGGGATCGCCCTGGGTGTGGGCACCGATTCCTCGGTCAGCTACGTGACGCACTCGAACTACTGGCGGGAGCTCGATCTGCTGCAGCGCGTGGGCGGGATGGAACCCGCTGCAGTCCTCCACGCCGCCACGCAGGGCAACGCGAGGATCCTGGGGCTCGACTCCGTCACCGGCTCGATCGCGGTCGGCAAGGTCGCGGACCTCGTCGTCGTGGACGCCGATCCGCTGGAGTCTTTCCGGAACCTCGCCGCGCCCCGCATGGTCATCGCGCGCGGCGAGCGGATCATCCGCCCGCAGATCACCCGCCTCGAGGAGATCGATCGCCTGCTCGACGGCCTGTGAGCACGCACCGTGAGCACGCCCTGGGAACGACTGAGGAACGGATCAGGAACGGATCAGGAACCGCCCGTCGTCGACTCCCGCTCCACAAGAGTCGGCGTGAAGCTCACGTGCCGGGGTGCGGAGTCGCCGCCAGCGATCTCCTCTTCGAGCAATGCGAGCGCGGTGCGGCCCATCAGATCAGCCGGCTGGGACACCGAGGTCAGCGGCACCACGGTGGAGCGGGCAAAGGCGATGTCGTCATATCCCACCAGCGCGATCTCCTCGGGCACCGCGACCTGGTGGCGGAACGCGAAGGCCTGCAGCACGCCGACGGCGAGCAGGTCGTTGACGCAGAACACCGCATCGGGCCGCTCTGCGGCGCTGCGCGCCACCACCTCTTCGCCGACGGTGCGGCCGGCGAGCACGGTGAGGTCCTCAGCCTCGAGCACCTCGATCTCGACGCCTGCCGCCGCGGCAGCCCGCCTCGCTCCGCGAAGGCGGTCGGCGACCTGGCGGAGATCCTGCCGCGCGGCGACCACGCCGATGCGCCGCCTGCCCAGCCCCGCCAGATGCTGCACCGCGATCTCACCCCCGGCGATGTCATCGACGCTCACCGCGGAGCCGCCAGCATCAGGGTCGCCCTCGAGCAGCACCACAGGGGTGCCGCGGCCGCGGATCGCCTCGACCAGCTCGGCGCTGCCGCCCGTGGAGGCCAGCAGGATGCCGCGCACCCGCTGCTCCTCGAACAGGGACAGATACAGCCGCTCGCGCCGCTCCCGATTGCCGGCGCTGCCGGCGATGACCATCAGCTGCGAGTCCTCGGCCGCGGCTTCGATCCCGCCCACCAGCTGGGCGTAGAACGGGTTCCCGGAGTCCAGGACGATCGCGCCGACGGTGCTCGAGCGTCCGAGCTTCAGCTGGCGGGCGGCATCGTTGCGCACATAGCCGAGCCGGGCGATCACGGCCTCGACCCGTTCCCGGCGGTCCGGGGAGACGATGTCGGGGCGGTTCAGCACGTTGGAGACGGTGCCGACGGAGACTCCGGCCTCTCGCGCGACGTCCTTCATGCCCACGGTGCGGGCTGTGGCCATCACGCATGCTCCTCAGCTGGTCCGCCCGGCCCGGGAAGATCGCCGCGAGCCGCTGCCCTGATTTTATCCTGACGTGCGCGAAGGGGCGGCGGATCGCCGCACGTGGACCCGGCTTCGGCCCAGATCACGAAAGCGGCTCACCCCGCACCGATCTCCGCCCCGCGTCCTATGCTCTGGCTCAGGAGGCCCGCGCCGGGTGGCTGGGCAGCTCGGGACCTCCGCCCGAGCAGGCGACGGCCTTTGGAGGTCACGATGAGCACCGATCCACGAGACAGCGCCGCCCCGACGGGCCACAGCCCATCCGACGAGCCCATCACCGCAACGCACCCGGAATCGCCACCGCAGCAGTCCCCCGCCGTCGCGCGCCCGCGCCATGGATCCGGGCTGGTCGCGCGGATCCTCACGATCGTGTACGCCCTGGTGGTCGCCCCGATCGCCACCGGCCTGCTCGCCTATGGCGGCAGCACGCTGGTCAGATTCGCGATGTCCCGCGGATACGTCGATGCCTCGCTGGGCGAGCTGCTGGCAGGGCCTGCAGGTGCCCGGGTCTTCCTCGGGGCGGGGCTGGGGATCCTGCTGCTGGCGAGCATCGTGGCCACCGGGGTGGTGAGCTCCGCGGGACTGCTCGCCGTCGGGGTGCTGGGACTGCTCAGCGTCGCGATCTCCGCCGTCCCGGAACTGGCGTTCCAGATCTATCAGCACCGCCCGCCGATGGTTCCCCAGGAGGCGCTCGACGGGATCGTCTACGGGCTTCCCCTGCTGCTCCATCCGCTGATCGGCGGGCTCGGGCTGGCGCTGGTGATCGCGCGCCGCCGTCCGGATCCGCATCTGGTCGTCTCTCTGCTCGGCGTGATCGTCGTCCCGCTCGGGCTGCTGCTCGCGTCCCTGATGCTGCTCCGTGGGCACGCCGACGGGGTACGCATGGCCATGGTCTCGTTCTACACCGAGACGCAGCTGACCACCGTGGTCCTCGTCGTGCTCGGGGCGCTGCTGCTGGGCATCGCCGCAGCCGCTTCCCGCTGGTCGCCGTATGCCCTGGTGATCCCTGCGATCGTGCTGCTGCTCGTGTCCGCCGGAATCTACTTCTCCGCTGTCGAGCTGATCCCGCCGGCGGTGTGGTCCGACCCGGCGGGCCAGGCGGGAATGCAGTTCCTGTTCATCGGCGGCGGTTTCGCAGTCGCCGTGGTGATGCTGGTCCACACCGCTGTGCTGGCGATCGTGCGGGCACGGTCCCGGCACCGGCAGCGGATCTCTGCGCTGGCGGCGCCGACCACGGCGGCACCCGCCGGGCCCGCCAGCACCGCAGACGCCGCCGGCGCGTCCGGCACGACGGGCACTGCCGGCACGGCGGGCTGACGTCCTCGACGCCGGCGCGTGATCTCGGACGGCCCCGGGCTCACGCCGTCGGCGCGTGCACCAGCTCTGCCGGTGAGGTCCAGGTGTGCACCGCATCCTCACGCGCCCAGCTCACGCCGAGCTCGGTGAAGGGCCGGCCCGCATCGAGGGCCGCCAGCAGGGTGGCCTCGATATCCTCGACGACGGGATGGGCCTGCTCCCCCTCCCCCTGCCAGTCGATGGCCGAGGCGTGGATCGGGAGCGGATCGGGGACGGATTGGATCGCCTCGAGCACCGCGGAGAACGCCGAGGTGCTCTCGAGCGGGGACAGCAGCGCCACCGAGCGGTCGCGCACATGCGCGGCGAGATTCTCCATCAGGTCGGTGCGGGGGTGGCGGAGCTCCTCGACCGCGCCATCCCCCACCGTGCGGGCGGAGCGGTCGTCGGTGTACCAGAGCCGGTGGCGGCCACTGGTACCGATGATCTCGACCCAGGGCGCGTGCTGCTCCGGAGACGTGGTGGTCAGGGCGCAGACCACGGCGGGGCCGTCCCCGCTCGGGTCGATCCGCAGGAAGGTGGTGTCGTCGGCCTCGATGTCGTGGGCGCGGCGCAGCTCGGTGGTGACCGAGGAGATGTCCGCAGCCTGCTGGATCCCGGCGATGACCAGGCCGGCATGCACGGCATGGGCGAGCGGGTTGGTGGCCACGCCGTCGGCCACCCGGCGGCCGTCCAGGCGTCGCCTGCCCGCCCAGGCGGAGCGGCGGTAGTAAGCGCGGTCGCGCGACCAGGCGCCGTGCACCCGTACCGCGGTGATCTCGCCGAGACTCCCGGCGGCGACTTCACCGGCGAGCACATCCACCCCGGCCCCGCCCCGGGCCTGGAAGCCGACCTGCACGCTGCGGCCGGCGCCGCGGGCGGTCTCGAGCAGTCGCCAGTGGTCGGCGAGCGCCGGCACCGGGGGCTTCTCGAGGTAGACGTCGAGCCCGGCGGCGAGCGCCTCGGTCGCGAGCGGCACATGGGTGTCGATCGGGGTGGCGATGGCGACGATCTCGGGGCGGTCCTCGGCGGGCAGCGCGGCGAGCAGATCAGCGAGGGAGCGGTGGTGGATCCCGCGCAGCTCCTCGGGCGGATCTGCCACGTCGACCACCCCGACCAGGCGGGCAACCCCCATCTCGGACAGACGGGCGAGATTCCGCAGGTGGGCGGCACCGTAGCCGCGGGTGCCGATCAGGGCGACGCGCACCGGCGCTCCCGGATCCACGGCGGCGGTCGGCATGTCGGGGGCGCTGGGGGCACTGGGGGTCATGCGGACTCCTGAACGGCGGGAGCCGAGGACTCCGTGCGGGCGAGATCGGTTCCCAGGGTAGCGGCGACATCCACCGGCGCCCCGGTCTGGAGGGAGATGTTGCCGCAGATCCCGACGGCGATCGCGCGGAAGCCGTCGCGGTGGTCGGAGGTGCGGCCCAGCGGGTCCTCTGCCACCCCCTGGAAGATGTCGCGCAGCATGATCGCGTCACCTCCGCCGTGGCCACCCACGCCCTCGGGGATCTCGACCTGGTGCGCAGGTTCGAAGTGCTTCTGGAGGATCAGCCGCTCCCCCCGCTCGCGCGCACCCTGGTCCGCCGCGGTCACCGCGATCGCGCTGGGATCCAGGTGGGTCTCCGCGCCGGCGGGGATCACCTCGGCGCGCTCGATCACCTCCAGCTCTGCGCGGCCCCGGGTGCCGTTGACCGCGACCCGGTAGCCCTCCCAGGGGCTGTGGGCGTTCAGGGCGTAGGTGAGCACGGTTCCGCCGGAGTAGTCGACGATCGCGGTGAGGTTGTCCTCGGTGGTGATGCCGGGTCCGAACACGGACTGGTCGCGGCGGTAGCCGTCATGCTGCTCGGCATCGAGGTAGAGGTTCTTCAGCCTCTCGTCGTCCCGCAGATCCAGCTCGAAGGGGTCGTGGGCACCGTCGTGGGTGCCGCGCTCGGGCAGCGGTTCCTGGCCGCGGCCAGTGGCGTTGTCCTGGCCATAGAACTTCAGGCCGCCGCGGGCGTAGACCCGCTCGGGGACGGCGTCGGTCCACCAGTTCACCAGGTCGAAGTGGTGGCTGGACTTGTGGACGAACAGCCCGCCGCTGTTGGCCTTGTCGCGGTGCCAGCGGCGGAAGTAGTCCGCGCCGTGCTGGGTGTCCAGCACCCACTCGAAATTCACCGAGACCACCTCGCCGATCTCTCCCGAGGCGATGATCTGCTTCAACGCGGTGTTGCGCGGGCTGTAGCGGTAGTTGAAGGTCACCAGCACCTGACCTCCGGTGCGGTCGATCGCCTCCTGGATCACGCGGGCGGAGGGAGCGTCGATGGTCAGCGGCTTCTCGACGATCACGTCGGCGCCCGCCTCCAGGGCCCGCACCACAAGCTCGGCGTGGGTGCGGTCGGGGGTGGTGACGATGACTCGTTCGACCTTCCCGTCGGCGATCACGCGTTCGAGGTCCTCGGGTCCGGCGAGCTCGACTCCGGCGAAGGCCGGGTGGCGGTCGCGGTGGTACTCCCGGCGGGCGGGGTTCGTGTCGAGCAGGGCGATCAGCTCGGCGTCGGCGGCGTGATCGCCGGCCATCGCGTCGAGATACATCTGGGCGCGGTGGCCGGTGCCGATCAGCGCATAGCGGGTGGGCATGTCTCTCCTGGGGGTGCGTACTGCGAAGGGGTGATGGCTCGAGCCGTACCAGTCGCGAGGCGAGCCGGGCGCGGCCCGCGATCGGACGATTCCGAGCCGATTACGAGCCGGAAGTGGCTCGGAATCGTACGATCGCGCCCGACGGGGCCGGGTGTGGAGCGGGGAGCGGCGGGGGTGGAGGCGGGCGGGGTGGAGGCGGGCGGGGTGGGTGCGGGCGGGGTGGGTGCGGGCGGGGTGGGTGCGGGCGGGGCGGGTGCGGGCGGGGCGGGTGCGGGCGGGGCGGGTGCGGGCGGGTGTTGCGCGGGCGGGGCGGGCAGC
>NZ_JBQDLF010000017.1:7751-41002 GCF_052095815.1 Brachybacterium sp.
CTGTGGGCGCTCGACAACCCCGACCTGCCGCGGGGGGAGCTCCTCGCGGGCCGGGGGCCGCGGCGCGGCCCGGCCCCCGGGCCGCCGCGGGCGCGCGCCGGCCGGGCGCGGGTGTTGCGCGGGCGGGGCGGGCAGCGGAGCCGGCTACTTGATGCCGGTGGTGGCGAAGCCCTTGACGAGGAACCGCTGACCGAACAGGAACACCAGGAACAACGGGATCAGGGAGACCACCGACATGGCGAACATGGCGCCCCAGTCGGAGGAGCCCTGCGTGTCCAGGAACGACTTCAGCGCGAGCGGCACGGTGAAGTTGTCCGGGCTGGTGAGGTAGATGAGGGAGCCGAAGAAGTCGTTCCACATCCACATGAACGTGAAGATCGTGGTGGTCGCGAGCGCCGGCAGCATCAGCGGCAGGATGACCTGGAAGAAAATCCGGAAGTGGCCGCAGCCGTCGATGCGCGCCGCCTCGTCCAGCTCGCGGGGGATCCCGCGGATGAACTGGACCATGAGGAACACGAAGAACGCGTCGGTGGCCAGGAACTTCGGCAGGATCAGCGGAAGCATCGTGTTCACCCAGCCGGTCTGGGAGAAGATGATGTACTGCGGCACGATCACCACGTGGATCGGGAGCATGAGGGTCATCAGCATGATCGCGAAGGCGATGTTGCGGCCCCAGAACTTCAGCCGGGCGAAGGCATATGCCGTCAGCGAGCAGGCGATGAGGTTGCCGATCACGCAGCCCAGCACCAGCAGGGTGGAGTTCATCAGGTAGTGCGAGAACGGCTGCGCGAGGGATTCCCAGCCGCGCTGGTAGTTCGAGAAGTCCAGGCTGATCGGGAACAGACCCGGGCTGCGGAAGATCTCCTCATTGGGCCGCAGCGACGAGACGACCATCCACAGCAGCGGATAGATCATGACGATGCTCGACACGATCATCACCGCGTGCCGTACACCGCCGCGGACCATGCGCCGCGGTCGGGTCCTGGGGACGGTCCGGGCCTCGGACGCACCGGGCCCGCGCTGCGGGTCGGCTGCGGAGTGCGCAGCGGTCGGGGATTCGCTCTGCAGATCAGTCATCGTAGAACACCCAGAACTTGGAGACGAAGAAGTTGATGGCGGTGAAGATCGCGACGATGATCAGCAGCAGCCAGGCCATCGCCGAGGCGTACCCCATGTCGAACTGGGTGAAGCCCTTCTGGTACAGGTACAGCGTGTAGAACATCGTCGAGTCCGACGGACCGCCGGTGCCGCCCGAGACCACGAACGCCTGGGTGAACGACTGGAAGGCGTTGATCACCTGCAGCACCACGTTGAAGAAGATGATCGGTGTGAGCAGCGGGATCGTGATCCGGAAGAACTGCGCCAGCTTCGAGGCACCGTCGACCGACGCGGCCTCGTAGTACATCTCCGGGATCTGCCGCAGGCCGGCCAGGAAGATGATCATCGGGGAGCCGAAGGTCCACACGTGCAGCAGGATGATCGTGCCCAGCGCGGTATCCGGGTTCGAGACCCAGCCGGGCAGATTCTCGAAGCCGAACATCCCTGCGACCTGGTTGATCAGGCCGTTCGCGCCGAACATCTGGCGCCACAGGATCGCGATCGCGACCGAGCCGCCCAGCAGCGAGGGCAGGTAGAACACCGAGCGGTAGAACGCCAGGCCCTTGATGCCCTGGTTCAGCACCACCGCGAGCAGCAGCGCCGCGACCAGCTGCAGCGGCGTGCCGACGAACACGTAGATGAACGTGACCACCAGCGAGTTGTGCAGACGCGAGTCCGCGATCATCTCCTTGATGTTCTCCAGCCCCACGAAGTTCGGTGCGGCCAGCAGGCTGTAGTCCGTGAACGCGAGCACGAACGAGGCGATCATCGGGATCAGCGTGATCCCCAGGAACCCCAGCAGCCACGGCAGCCACGGCAGCATGAAGACTGCCGCCTGCTTGTTGTCGGGGTGCTTCTCCTTCGCGCCGCCCTTCTTGCGATTCGCAACGATCTGGGTGAGTTCACCGACCGCGCTCATAGGCTTCTTCCCTTCTTCATGGGGATCTCGGGGCCGGTCCGCCTGAGGTCGTGACCTCGACGGACCGGCTTCCGGGATGACGGTCTGCTCAGCCCAGGGCTCCGGCGAGGTCGTCGAGCACGCGCTGACCGGCCTCGGCCGGAGTGAGCGTGCCGAAGAGCATGTCCTCGCAGGCACGGGTGAGGATGTCCTCGAACTGACCGCCGCCCTGCGGCGTGATCTCGGGTGCCTCGCCGAGCTCCGCCTCGACCGATTCGAGGAAGTCCACGGCCTTCATGTTCGGCTCGTCCAAGTCCGGGACGATCGCCTCGCGCACGGTGAGGTTGCCGGGCACGCCGCGCTCGACCGAGAGGATCTTGCCGGCGTCGGGAGAGTTGACGAGGAAGTCGACGAAGGCGACAGCGGCCTCCGGGTTCGCGGCCTTCGCGGAGACCGCCCAGTACATCGAGGCCTTGTACCAGAGCTGCGCGTCGGAGGCGGAGCCCGTCATCGACGGCGGCCGGAGCACGACGACGCCCGAAGGGACCAGCCCGTCGTGGGCGACGACCTGGTTCGACCAGGCCACGGTCATGGCGACCTTCCCGGTCGCGAACAGCGACTGGTCCATCGCCTGGGCGGCGTCCTCGACCGAGACGCTGGCGCTGGGGCCGGCCTCCTCGTCCTGGACCTTCTTGGCCCATTCGAACCACTTGGTGGCGGTCGCCGCGTCGAAGCCCGCCGCCCCGTCCTTGTACTGGTCCTGGCCCGCCTGGCGCACATACACCTGGAACAGGCCCTGGACGGAGCCCATCTGGGTCATGCCGAAGGTGCCGTCGGGCGTGGCCTCGGTGATCTTCGTGGCGGTCTCGATGAGGTCGTCCCAGGTCCAGGTGGTGTCGTCCGGGATGTCGACGCCGGCCGCCTCGAAGACCTCGGGGTTGATGAGGAAGGCGAGGGCGTTCAGTCCGGCGTTGATCGCGGCGAGCCCCACCTCCGGCAGCTCGCCGACCTCGACCGAGCCCGGCGCGAAATCGGCGGTGTCCAGGCCTGCACCGGCGAGGTCGAGCAGTGCACCGCGGCCGCCGTACTCGGCGAGGTACTTCTCGTCCATCTGGACAATGTCGGGGAAGTCGTTGCCGGCGGTCTGGGTGGCGAGCTTGTCCCAGTAGCCGCTCCACTCCCCGGGCTCGAGGGCGATCGTGACGTCGGGCGCAATCTCCGCGTAGGCGTCGACGACCTTCTGGGTGTTCTCGTCGCGGGTGGGGTTGCCCCACCAGGCGAGGCGGAGCGAGGCGGAGCCGTCCTCGCCGCCCGAGCCGCCACCGGAGCCGCCGGAGGCGTTCGGGCCACAGGCTGCGAGGGCGGTCAGGCCGGGGACGGCGATGCCGAGCGAGAGTGCGGAGCGTCGGGTGAGCATCAGATCTCCTTTGATCGTGAAAGACGGCGACGGGTCGGGTCGCAGCGGGTGGGGCCGACGAGGTCGGTGGTCGGGGGTGGGATGTCCACCCGAGGGCGACGGCGAGCGGTGGTGGATGCCCCAGCGCCTGCGGGCCCCGGGCATGCCGCTCCGGGCGGGACCGGAGCGTGCGCTGCGCCCGGAGGCTCCGACCGCAGCACCAGCGGAATGAAACTTTTGCACCCGCCAGGCGATCACGTCCCGGTCTTACCGGATCGTGGACCGCGTGGTGGTGAATGCAAGGAAAGCGCTTGGCCGCAGGTTTGTCAACTGTTCCAGATCTCGCTCGCGTCACGAACCCTGCCCTCGCGAGAACGCGTCTGGAATGAGAACGTTTTCAGGCGAGCCGACCCACCCGAGGTCGGCAGACGAGCCTCGCGCGGCAGCTCTCGCGCACTGCGCTCTGAAACGCCTCATTCTGGGGCTGGGACCATCCGGTTCACCCTCATCGCCCTGTCCGCACAGTGCTGTTCATCTGTGCGCCATCCGCGGCCGTTAGCCTCCGGCGCACTGGACGGCGCGCAGGAGGAGGGCCCGATGGACTTCACCGCATGGGCGATCGCCCTGATGGAGCTGCTCGGAGGCCCGGGCACGGCACTGGTGATCGCCGCCGAAGCGCTGTTCCCGCCGATCCCCGGCGAGATCCTGCTGCCCTTCGCGGGGGTCGCCGCAGCCGCCGACGGCCAGCACGTGCTGGTCCCGCTGGCGTGGACCACGCTCGGTTCGGTGTTGGGCGGGCTCGGGGTCTACGCCGTCGGCCGCGCCCTGGGGCTGCATCGCACCAAGGCGGTGGTGAGCCGCCTGCCGCTGCTCGAGGAGCGCGATGTCGACGCGGCGATGCGCTTCTTCGAGCGCTGGGGCTTCCCGGCGGTGGCGATCGCCCGCTTCGTGCCGATGGTGCGCACCGTCATCTCGATCCCGGCCGGGATCGAGCGGATGCCGGTGTGGCTGTTCGCCCTGGCCACGGGGCTGGGCTCCGGGGTGTGGAATGCGCTGTTCGTCGTCACCGGGTATGTGTTCGGGCAGGCCGGGGGTGAGCTGCTCGAGGGGTTCGTGCGCCTGTACTCCGGGGTGGTCGCGGCGATCGGGGTGCTTGCGGTGCTCGTCATCGTCGTGCGTCGGATACGTGCCCGACGGGAACGTCCCACACCGCCTACGCTCGAGGAATGACCAGCGAGCCCGCCTCCGCCCCCGACGCCGCTCGCGCAGATGCAGCAGGCAGCGCAGGCAGCGCAGGCAGCGCAGGCAGCGCCGACGATCCCGGGATCGCTCGCGCAGGCTCCGCGGACGTCGGCCGCTGGTTCGCGACCGCCACCCGCCGCAACCCGGACGGCCCCGGCCCCACCCGCGGCGGACCCCGACTGCCCGCCTGGGGCCCGATGGACGGGGCGCAGTACGGCCACCGCAGCCCCGGCGAGGAGATCGATGCCGCCCTCGACCTGCTGTCCGGGGCGCCGGTAGCGGTGCTCACCGGGGCGGGGATGTCCACCGGCTCCGGCCTGCCCGACTACCGCGGGCGTGATGCGGTGCCCCGCTCCCCGATGACCTACCAGGAGTTCATGGGCCACGACCTGGCCCGTCGGCGCTACTGGGCGCGCTCCACGGTGGGGTGGGAGCAGTTCCGCGCCGCCCGCCCCGGCGCCGCGCACCGACTGCTGGCCGCGCTCGATCCCGCGGCCTTCTCGATCACCGCAGTGATCACCCAGAACGTGGATGGGCTGCACGCGACGGCCGGCTCCGATCCGGTGATCGACCTGCACGGACGGCTCGACCGCGTGCGCTGCCAGCAGTGCGATGCGCTCTCCTCCCGCACCGCACTGCATCAGCGGCTGCTGACGATGAATCCCGAGCTCGCCGCACGGCTCGGACAGCTCACGGCCGACGCCGCCCAGGCCCCCGACGGGGACGCCGAGGTGGATCGCACCAGCAGCTTCCGCTACCCACCGTGTCCGTTGTGCGGCGGGATCCTCAAGCCCGATGTGGTGTTCTTCGGGGAGTCTGCGCGCCGCGAGGTGGTGGCCGCGGCCTTCGCATCGCTCGAGGCTGCCGAGGCGCTGCTGGTGCTCGGCTCGAGCCTCACGGTGCAGTCCGGGCTGCGGTTCGTCCGGGCTGCCGGCCGTCAGGGCAAGCCCGTGGTGATCCTCAACGACGGTCCCACCCGCGCCGATCCGGACGCCACGCGGCGCCTGCACGGACGGCTCGAGGACGTCCTCGGGCGCTGGGTGGCCCGGGCCTGAGGCCTGAACGCAAGGCCCTGCGTCCCGCGCCCCGTACCCTGCGTCCTGTCATCTTGCCCGGTGCGGTCTCAGCCCTGCGCGCCCACCAGCACCGTTGCCAGCGCATGCAGCTCCGCGGAGTCGACGCTGCGGAACTCCAGCCGGGGATCCTCGGTGCCCGGATCCAGGGCCTCCATCACGAGCACCTCGTCGCCGGTGGCGTACACGCTGGTCTGCCGCACTCCGCCGTCGGCCGTGGTGACGAGGGTGAACACGGTCAGCGCGCGAGTGGCGGCGAGGCGCTGCGCGAGCGGGCTCTCGGCCAGCTGGGATGCGCGGAGCTGCATCGGCTCCCCGCGGCCGGCCGCCACCCCGGCGGGGTCCACGAAGGCCAGCAGGCGGGCGTTGACCTGCGAGGAGCCGAGCGGCGTGAAGCGGTGGATGCCGAGCGCGGTGACCTCCTCCTCGAGCACTCCGCCCTCATGCACGTAGTAATGCAGGCGGTGCACCTCGGGGCCCTGCGGGCTCTGCACCGTGCGTTCGGCGGTGGTGAACACGGAGGCGGTGCGGCGCAGCACCAGGCAGCCGGCGAGCTCCGGATCCGCCCGCCACTGCTCGCGGCCTCCGGCCGGGTCGGCGTCCGCGCTCACCAGGCCGGCGGCGATCAGCGCCCGCAGTCCCACCCCGGCCGCGAAGCGTCGCTGATCAGGATGTTCATCGAGCCAAGGGGTCGCGGCGAACTGCGGACGTGCGTAGCCGTCCAGCGCTGCGAGCTGCTCATCGGTGAGGGCGACCAGCAGCTCCGCCTCGCCCTCCGAGGCGCGGGCCAGCACCTCGGCGGCAGCGGAGACATCCGCCGCGGTGTAAGCCACCGGCGCCTCCGGGTCGCTCGAGCCGAGGCCGGCCGGGAGATCCGGGACCGCCCCCGGGGCCGACGGGTCCGCCCAGGCGGGCGCAGCCGGCGCGGGCGACGGCTCAGCTGCGTCCGCGCGAGAGGGGTGGTGCTGGTCTGCGGAGGACTGACTCATCCCTCGACACTATCTGCCAGCCCGGTCACGTCCATCCCCTCCCAGCTGTCGTCACGGCACCCATCCAACGACAGCTCAGAGGGGATGGCCCGCCACCTCCTGCGCCGAGGGTCGACAATGGACGGGAACCGCCATCCGCGCGAAGGAGACGATCACCGATGACCGCTCAGCCACTCCTGCTCGACCTCAACGCCGATCTCGGGGAGGGCTTCGGCGACTGGTCGATGGGGGACGATGAGGCGATGCTCGACGTCGTGACCACGGCCAATATCGCCTGCGGAGGGCATGCCGGGGATCCCCGCACGATGCGCGCGGCCGTCCGGGCGTGCCGTGAGCGGGGCGTCGCACTCACCGCGCACGTCGCCTATCCGGATCTGCAGGGCTTCGGCCGACGGTTCCTCGACATCACCCCCGTCGACCTCACCGATCAGCTGATCGTGCAGGTGGGCGCACTGCAGGCGATGGCTCACGCGGAGGGGACCACGGTGCGGGGAATCAAGCCGCACGGCGCTCTGTACACCGCGATCACCTCTCACCAGGGCCAGGCGGCGGCCGTGGTGCAGGCGCTGGTCGAGCTCGGCGGCGCCCTCCCTCTGGTCGCCGCTCCGGGTGCCGTGGTGGTGGAGCTGGCCCGAGAGTCCGGGATCGAGGTGGTGCTCGAGGGATTCGCCGATCGTGCCTATCTGGCCGACGGGGCCCTCTCGCCGCGCAGCCGCCCCGGAGCGGTGCTCACCGACCCTGCGGCGGTGGCCGCGCAGGCGCTGTCGATCGCGGTCGAGCACGGGGTGCGCACGGCGGAAGGGTCCTGGGTGGAGCTGCCGGTCCGCACGCTCTGCCTGCATGGGGACACCCCCGGCGCGGTCGCCCTCGCCCATGCGGTGCGGGCCCGCCTCGAGGAGGCCGGCGTGAGCGTCGAGGCGGCGCTATGACCACGAACGCCGAGTGCCTGGACCCGCCGCTGGCCACACACCGGACCGGGGAGAGCGCGCTGCTGGCCGAGTACCCGGACACCGCCGCCGTGCTCGCCGCAGCGGCTGCGGTCGAGCTGCTCGCCCCGCCGCACCTGGTGGACCTGGTCCCGGCAGAGCGCACTCTGCTGCTGGTCGGGACGGCTGCCCGGGATGTCGCGGCCCTCACCGCCCTCCTCGACGAGCTTCCGGTGCCTGACGCACTGGAGGAGACTGCCGCAGAGGTCCAGCTCGGGATCGTCTACGACGGTGAGGACCTCGACGAGGTTGCCGCGCTGCTGGGCATGAGCAGTCAGGCGCTGGTCGCCGCGCACTCCGCGACCCGGTGGACTGCGGCCTTCGGCGGCTTCGCGCCCGGCTTCGCCTACCTGGTCCCCGACCTCGAGGGCCCCTCCGAGGGCGGTATCCGCTGGGAGGTTCCCCGCCTGGCCGAGCCGCGCACCGCCGTGCCGGCCGGGTCAGTGGGCCTCGCCTCCCGCTACTGCGGGGTCTACCCGCGGCCCTCCCCCGGCGGCTGGCAGCTGATCGGACGCAGCGACGCCTCCCTGTTCGACGAGCACCGGGACCCGCCGGCACTGCTGGTGCCCGGCACCCGGGTGCGATTCCTCCCGCAACGGGCGACGGCACGATCCTCGACCACCGCGCTCAGCCGCCCCGCCCAGGAGGGCGCCGGCCCCAGGCGACGAGGCCGCCGGCACGCAGCAACGCCCACCCCGTCGACCCGCACCGTGCTCGAGGTGGTCTCCCCCGGCCCCCAGACCCTGCTCCAGGACGCAGGACGACCCGGCCTCGCGACCATCGGTGTGAGCGCTTCAGGCAGCTTCGACCAGGGGGCACGGATCCGCGCCAACATCACGGTCGGCAATCCAGCGCGGGCCGCGGTGCTCGAGACGCTGATCGGGCCGTTGGTGCTGCGGGCCGAGGCGCCCACCGTCGTCGCCATCACCGGGGCGTCGGCCCCCTGGGAGGTGCGTCGCGCCGATGACCCAGGGCACCCGCCGATGGCATCGACCATCACCGCGGGCGAGCAGCCGATCGCACTGGATCCTGGAGACCTGCTCACCGTGGGGCCCGCAACCGACGGGCTGCGCCTCGTGGTGGCGGTGCGCGGCGGGATCCGCGCCGACGGTGGAGAGGTGCTCGGATCGATGTCCCGCGACACCCTCTCCGGCCTCGGCCCGGCGCCGCTGACGGCTGGGGACAGGGTGCGAGTCGGTGAGGAGCACGGTCTCGATGCGGTCCCGAGCACAGTCCCGCTCGCAGAGGACCCCGGCCCTGCCTCTGCCCTGCAGGCACCCCGGAGTTCAGCAGCTGGTGGCGATGATGGCGCGGACAGCACACCGGTGCTCGAGGTCCCGGTGCATCCCGGACCTCGCGACGGGCTCCTCGGCCCGTCGGCCCTCTCCCAGCTGCTCACCACCACCTGGACCGTCCGGACCGATTCGGACCGGGTCGGGGTCCGGCTGGAGGGGCCGGGCCTGCCCGTCCCCCCAGGCAGCGGTTCTCTGCCCAGTGAGCCGATGGTTCCCGGTGCGATCCAGGTACCGCCCTCGGGGCTGCCCGTGGTGTTCGGCCCGGATCATCCCACCACCGGCGGGTATCCGGTGATCGCAGTGGTCACGCGCGCAGGTCTGGACCGTCTGGCCCAGGCGGCGCCGGGGGCAAGGGTGCGGCTCCTCGCGGTCCGGTGAGGCCCGCGAGACACGAGATGACACGATGGGCCCATGCCTCGCCTCCTCCCGGACCCCGCATACTTCGCCTCACTGCCCAAGGTGATCAGCTCCGGGGCGGTGATCCTGCGTGATGAGCACGGGCATCTGGTGGTGGAGAAGCCGAACTACCGCGACCACTGGCTGCTGCCCGGTGGCGGGGTCGATGCCGGTGAGGACGCCCGGCAGTGCGCCCGGCGCGAGGTGCAGGAGGAGCTCGGCATCGAGGTCGAGGTGGGGCGGATGCTCACCGCCGACTGGCTGCCCTCGAGCGCGGTGCGCAGCTCCCCGATGGGGGTGCATTTCCTCTTCGATGCGGGGATCGTCCCCCGCGCCCAGCTCGAGGCGACGGTGGTGCCGCAGGCCTCCGAGCTCGACGACTGGGCCCTGATCGACGAGTCCGAGATCGATCTTCTCGGTCCCTGGGGCGCGGCGCGTGCGCGCCGGGCGCTGGCGGTGCTGCGGGGCGAGCTCGAGGTCGATCTGGTGTCCCACGCACGGGGCTGAAGGGGCTCCGCAGAAACGCAACACATCTGAGACCTCCGACTTTTTCTCACAGTGACCAGGAGTGGGAGGCAGATTCCCCCTCCCCCAACGGTCGGCCTGTGATCCAGGCCTCATGACCTGGGCGACAACTGGGGCATGCTGTGGCCACCCCATCCCCCGTCGTCGGAGCTGAGAATGAGCAACTCGACCACCTCCTCACCGCTGTCGGCCCCCTCGGCCGAGCACCGTCTGACCAGGTCACAGCGCCTGGACCGTCTTCCCTTCACCCGCAAGCACGGCCGCCTGCTGGGCGCCTCCGGCATCGGCTGGGCACTGGATGCGATGGACGTCGGCCTGATCTCCTTCGTGATCGCGGCGCTCAGCGTGCACTGGGAGCTGAGCAAAGCTGACGGCTCCCTCATCGCCTCCGCCGGGTTCGCCGGGATGGCGATCGGAGCGAGCGTGGGCGGGCTGCTGGCCGACAGAATCGGCCGCCGCTCCGTCTTCGCCCTGACCCTGCTGGTCTACGGCCTCGCGACCGGCGCCTCGGCGCTCGCGATGGGTGTGGGCGCCCTGATCGTGCTCCGCTTCGTCGTGGGCCTCGGCCTCGGCGCGGAGCTGCCCGTCGCCTCCACCCTGATGAGCGAGTTCGCGCCGGCCCGGATCCGCGGCCGCGTGATCGTCTGGCTCGAGGCGTTCTGGGCGCTGGGCTGGATCCTCGCCGCCGTGATCGGCACCTTCGTCGCCGCCTCGGGCCCGACCGGATGGCGCTGGGCACTCGCGATCGGGCTGGTGCCCGCCGCCTACTCGCTGGTGGTGCGGCTGGGCATGCCGGAATCGGTGCGATTCCTGGAGCAGAAGGGCCGCCACCAGGAAGCCGAGCAGGTGGTGCGCAGCTTCGAGAGCGCCGCCGGGATCGACGCCCCGACGGATGAGGCCGACGGAGTGGACGGGCAGGGCGGCGCCGCTCGCGCCGACGATGCCGTTCGTGCCGACAGTGCCGTTCGTGCCAACGGCGCCGACGTATCGGATGCCCCCGTCGCGGCGCGGGTCGCTGCTGACGAGGTGGGTGCCATCCCGGCGGCGGACACGGTCGATGCGTCGGCCGGGATCTGGTCGAAACCGCTGCGCGCCCGCACCGCCGGGCTGTGGGCCGTATGGTTCTGCATCAATCTGGCCTACTACGGGGCCTTCATCTGGATCCCGACACTGCTGGTGGACCGCGGTTTCACCCTTACCCAGTCGTTCACCTTCACCCTCATCATCACCCTCGCCCAGATCCCCGGCTACGCCGCCGCGGCCTGGCTGATCGAGGTGCTCGGCCGACGCTGGACCCTGACAGTCTTCCTCTCGGGCTCGGCCCTCGCCGCGATCGGCTACGGCCTCGCGGACACCGAGTGGACGATCATCGCCGCAGGCTGTGCGCTGAGCTTCTTCAACCTCGGCGCGTGGGGCGCCCTGTACGCGATCGGGCCGGAGCTGTACCCGACCCGCGTGCGCGGCACCGGCACCGGCGCGGCCGCCGCCTTCGGGCGCATCGCCTCGATGCTGGCCCCGTTCCTGGTGCCCGTGCTGCTGGTGGCAGGCGGGCAGGTGCTCGTCTTCGTCGCCTTCTCGATCGCGTTCGCCCTGGCCGCGGCCGCCGCGTTCACCCTCCCAGAGCAGCGCGGGAAGGCCCTCGCGGACTGACCCGGCGCGCCGCCGGCCGAGCAGCCCGCCACCGCACCGCACCGCACCGCACCGCACCGCACCGCACCGCACCGCACCGCACCGGCGACAGTCAGCTGGCGAACCAGAATCGGTGGTGCGCAGGTTCGCCAGCTGACTGTCGGGGGGAGAAGCGGCGCTCAGGCCTGCTCGAGCGAGCCGTCGTAGGCGCAGATCGCGTCGACCTTCGCGGCGGAGGACGAGGTGGGGTCGAATTCGAGATCCAGCCACACCTTGATCAGCTCCTTCGCGAGCTCGAGACCGATCACGCGCTCACCCATGCACAGCACCTGCGCGTTGTTCGAGAGCACGGAGCGCTGCACGGAGTAGAGGTCGTGCGCGGTGACCGCGCGAATGCCGGAGACCTTGTTGGCCGCGATCGCGACCCCGAGGCCGGTGCCGCAGATCAGCAGCGCCCGGTCGGCCTCGCCCGCGGCGACCTTCTCCGCGGCGGCGACTGCGACGTTCGGGTAGAAGGTGCCGTCCTCACGGCCGGTGACGCCGACGTCGATGACCTGGTCGACGCGGGGGTCGTTCTCCAGCAGCTCCTTCAGCGCGCTCTTGTGGCCGTAGCCTGCGTTGTCCGATCCGGTGATGATCTTCCAGCCCATGTCAGTGCTCCTTCGTGAGTTCTCTTCGTGTGGTGCGGGTTCCCGAGCAGGGTCTCAGGCGGAGAGCTGCTCGCCCAGCAGCGTGACGATCCGCGAGAAGGAGACCGCGCCGGGGTCGGGGGTGCCCACGGACTTGTCGCCGTGGTTCCGGGCGCGGCCCTTGCTGGCGGAGATGTCGGCGGTGGCCGCGGCGGCCTCGGTGGCGCGCGCGGCAGCGGCGGCGATCACCCGGGCCCGGGTCTCCTCGGTGCCCGCGGACTGTGCGAGCGCGATCGCCTCCCGGAAGGGCACTGCGGCGTCGATCATGGTCTTGTCACCCGGAACCGCGCCGCCGAGGCGCTCGACGGCCTCGACCGCCTGCACCAGCCCGGTCAGGAGCTGCTCGACGCTCACTGCCGCGTCGTCACTGAAGGCGCTGCCGAGGCTGGTCAGGGCCGCGCCCCAGAGAGCACCGGAGGTGCCCCCGGCCTCGGCGGACCAGGCTGCTCCGGCCTGGACCAGCACGGTGCGGGCGCCGCAGCCGCCCTCGACGGTGCGCAGCGCGGCAGCGTGCGCGGCGACGGATCCGAGCACCATGCCCTGGCCGTGGTCACCGTCTCCCGCGATCGCATCGAGCCGACCGAGCTCCGGCTCGAGCTCGGCCAGGAGCGTCTCGATGTCGCCGAGGATGCCGGCGATCCGCTGCGCGGAGACTCGCGACTCCTCGGTCGCGGCGGGGATCGGGTCCTCGCCCGGGGTGTAGATCTCCCCGCGTTCGCCGCCGAGGTCACCGCTCACCGTGCCGCCGCGCCGGAAGGCCGGGGACTCGACGGGGGCGAGCCAGAGCTGTTCGAGCTCCTCGTCCAGGCGCACCACCGTCAGCGACAGGCCCGCCATGTCCAGGCTGGTCACGTGCTCGCCGACCTCGGGGCGCACGATCGTCAGCCCGGCCTCCGCCAGGAGCTGCGAGGCGTGCTTCCACACCACGAACATCTCCTCGTACTTCACGGTGCCGAGGCCGTTGAGGACGACCGCGACCCGATCTGAGGCGAGCTCCGGGGTCTCGGCGAGAACGCCGTCGACGAGGGTCTTCGCGAGTTCCTTCGCCGAGGGCAGCGGCTGCTCGTCGATGCCGGGCTCGCCGTGGATGCCCAGGCCGATGGCCATCTTCCCCTCGGGGACGTGGAACAGGGCATCCTCCGCACCGGGCAGGGTGCAGCCGTCGAACGCGACCCCGAGGGTGCGCGTGGCGTCATTCGCCTTCCAGGCGATGCGTTCAGCGTCGGCGAGGTCGGCACCGGCCTGGATCGCGGCGCCGGCGATCTTGAACACGGGCAGGTCACCGGCGATCCCACGGCGGTCGCGGTGATTGCCCTTCTCCCCCGAGGCCACGTCATCGCTGACGGCGACGATCCGCACGTCGATCCCCTCCGCACGGAGCTTCTCCGCGGCGACCCCGAAGTGGAGCACATCGCCGGCGTAGTGGCCGAAGCCGAGGATCACGCCGCCGCCGTTCTCGGCGTTGCGAGCGACCGAGTAGACCTGGTCGGCGGACGGCGAGGAGAAGATGTTCCCGCACGGCGCGCCGTGCGCGAAGCCGGGACCCACCCAGCCGGCGAAGGCCGGATAGTGGCCAGAGCCGCCTCCGACCACCAGGGCCGGCTGGCCGGCCGGGGTGGCCTGCTTGCGCACCACTCCGCCGTGCACGCGCAGCAGCTCCTCGGGATGGGCGGCCACCAGGCCTTCCACGGCGTCGGCGGGGAAGGTCTTGGGATCGTCGAACAGGTAGGTCACGGCGTTCTCTTCTCTGGCGGTCAGCTGCTCAGGCGGTCAGCGGCGGGCGGGTGGTCGGGCGGCGAGGGGATGCTCGCCGAACGGGGCGAAGGGACGCTCAGCGGGCGAGGACGATGGGACGCTCGGCGAGCGAAGGGCGGGCTGTGGGCGGTCAGGCCGCCGTGTAGCCGCCATCGATCGACAGGATGGATCCGGTCACGAAGCTGCTGGCATCCGCGGCGAGGTACACCGCGGCACCGGCGAGCTCCTCGGGCTCGCCGGGGCGGCCCATCGGGGTCATCAGGTTCCACTGATCGATCTGGGCACCGCCTTCTTCATAGAAGCCACGGGTGAGCTCGGTGCGCATATAGCCGGGGGCGATGGCGTTCACGCGCACACCGCGACCGGCCCACTCAAGGGCGGCGCTGCGGGTGAGGTTGTGGACGGCGGCCTTGGAGGCGTTGTACGAGGCCTGGGTCTGGGGGATGTTGGCGATGATGCCGCTCATGGAGCCGGTGTTGATGATGCTGCCGCGTCCTCGTTCGAGCATACGGCGGCCCACGGCGGAGAGCACGTGGTAGACGCCGTCGAGGTTCAGGCTCATCACCGCGCGCCACTTCTGCGCGTCGCCGTCCTCGAGGGGGTGGTGGATCGTGCGGCCGGCGTTGTTCAGCAGGATCTCGATCCCGCCGAACTCCGCGTCGACCTCGGCGACGACCTGCTCGACCGCTTCCTGATCGGTGACGTCCAGGTGGCGGTAGGCGGTGGTGACGCCGGTGTCTGCGGCGAGCTGCTCAGCAGCCCGCTGCCCGTTCTCGTCGTCGATGTCGGCGAGGACGACGGGGGCGCCGTGCTCAGCCAGCGCCCGGGCCATCGCCAGGCCGAGGCCCTTGGCGCCGCCGGTGACCAGTGCGGTGCGGCCGGTGAGGTCGAAGAGGGGCGAGATGCTGCGAGTCATGTCAGATTCCTTCGGTAGCTCGATGCACAGGAGAGGTAGGAGAGAGCACAGGGACTGGGATGGCCGGTCCCCGGGCGCTCATGCTCAGGCCTCGGCGGCGGCGATGTCCTTCTTGCCGATACGGGGCTGATCGACCTTCAGCGCGAAGGTCATCAGGAAGGCGAGGACGTAGAGGGCCACGAAGGACCAGACCACGCCGACGTTCCCGCCCCAGGGCCGCACCACGGCGACCACGGCGGAGCCGAGGAAGGTCGCGCCGCCGGCCGCGGTGGTGTACATCGCCATCGCGGCACCCTTGTGGTCCGGTGCCAGTGCGGGCATGATCGCGCCGAGCGGCACGAAGCCGGCCAGCAGGATGCCGAAGACGGTGCCCGCGATGACGGAGACCACGAAGCCCCAGTCGGAGCCGGCCGGGACCCAGTGCGGCACGTACCACCACAGCAGCAGGCCGATCGCGGAGCCGACGATCCCGAACCAGCGCACCGTGGTGGTCCAGCCGATCTTGTCGCCGAGGGCGCCGAAGGCCGCGTTGAACAGGATGTTGCCGGCGAAGACGATCGAGGTCATCAGCAGCCAGCGGGACTGTCCCCAGCCCAGGGTCTCGGCGATCACGGTGGGCAGGATGATGAACATGCCGAACTGCGGGGCGGTGTTGATCAGGCGGGTCAGGAAGCCCATCATCACGCGCTTGTTCTTCAGCGAGAGCACCACGCCCGAGAGGATGACCTGGCGGCTGCTCTCGCCGGCGGGGGCGAGGCGGCGGTCGCCGTGCTCCTCACGCACCCCGAGGTAGGCGATCAGGAAGCCGGCGATCACGATCGCGGTCGAGGCGACCATGGCCCAGCGCTCACCGAGCAGCCCACCGCCGAAGGCGGGGATCATGCCGATCGCGACCAGGGAGCCGATGGTGGGCATGCCACCGGTGAACATGACGTAGAACCAGCCGACGGCGGCGCCGGCGCGCTCCTTCGGGGAGACCGCGTTGACCCACACCAGGAAGGCGAAGGCGAACAGCGGGAAGCCGAAGCCGCGGACCATGTAGGTCAGGAAGATCAGCGGCACCGACTCGGTCGCGAGGGCGCCGACGAAGGCCGCCTGGAACACCACCCACACGATGACGCCCAGCAGCATCACCTTGCGCGGGCCCCAGAGGTCCGAGAGGGCGCCGGCGAGATAGGAGCCGATCAGGGTGGCCAGCGCGTAGAAGGTGATGACCGTGGCGGCGAGGTTGATCATGTCGTCGCCACCGCCGAACACGTTGGCCATGTGCGGGGAGACGAAGTTGGTCTCCACGCCGTTGCCGGTCATGAAGACGAGCACGCCGAGGAAGCCCCAGCGCAGGACGTGGGGGATGCCGAGGCGGTCCAGGAAGGTCTCCTGGGCGGAGCCGGGGGCGGGGACGGCGGGGCTGCTGGCCGTCGAGGTGGATGCGGAACTCATGCGGGCACTCCTGTGTGCTGAGGGGAGGGCGGCACGTGACGGCCGACGGCGCGGTCGGCGTCGGCCGTCACGTGGGGCGCGATCTCGGGCGGATCAGAGTCCGGGCGGGATCAGAGGCCGGGGAGGATCGAGACCTTCACGGAGGCGCCGGCGGAGTCGGCGACCGAGTCGAGAGCCTGCTGGAAGTCCGCGAGCGCGAACTGGTGGGTGCAGATCTCGTCGAGCGGGAGGTCGCCCTTCTCGATGATCTTGATGGCGGCGGGCCAGGTGTGGGGGCCCAGGTGCGCGCCGCGCACGTCGAGCTCCTTGTCGTCGGAGATGATCGACCAGTCCACGGAGACCGGCTCCTTGAACACGGAGTACTCGACGAAGGTGCCGAGCTTGCGCAGCAGGTTCAGGCCCTGCGGGACGGCGCTGGGGTGGCCGGTGCACTCGATGTAGACGTCCGCGCCGTAGCCTCCGGTGAGCGCGCGGATCTCCGCGTCGAGGTCCACCTTCGAGGGGTTCAGGGTGAGGTCGGCGCCGCACTTCCTGGCGAGCTCGAGCTTGTCGTCGTCGAAGTCGAGGGCGATCACGAGCTTGGGGTTCTTGTGGGCGGCGCCGATGATCGCGCCAAGGCCGATCGGGCCGGCGCCCGCGATGACCACGACGTCGTCGAACTGCAGCTCGGCGCGCTCCACGGCGTGCATCGAGCAGGACAGCGGCTCGGCGTAGGCGGCGTGCTGGGGGGCGATCTCCTTGGAGATCGTGTGCACGCGGGCCAGCGGGGGCACGATCATGAACTCGGCCATACCGCCGTTGAAGCTCTTGAAGCCGAACATGTCGTGCGGGTCGCACATCCAGTACCAGCCGCGCTGGCAGTACATGCACTCGCCGCAGGGGACGATCTGCTCGACCACGATGCGCTGCCCGAGGGCCGCGCCGTGCTTGGCCAGGGCCTCCTCGGAGCCGGAGACGACCTCGCCGGTGATCTCGTGGCCGGGGATGATGCCGGGCTGGACCCAGCGCTCGCGGTTCTCGTCGCCCCAGAACTTGGCGGCGCCGGCGTAGGCCTTGAGGTCGCTCGCGCAGACGCCGACGGCCTCCACCCGGATCAGCAGCTCGTCGGCCGCGGGGGTGGGCACTGCGCGTTCTTCGAGTCGGTAGTCCTCGGGCGCATGCATGACGACGGCCTGCATGGTCTTCGGGATCTCGGTCATCTCGGCACATCTCCTTCGATACGTTCCGGGTCGGCCCCGGCTGAGCGGGCCGGCGCGAGGCCGACCTCGGGGCCGAGGGTGCGTCATCGATGACACCGCGGGGCGCCCGTCCGAGTTCCACTCTAAGCACCCCGGGAACAATCGTCAAGAACAAATGTTCCAGAGCGGGAGACACCGATGTTCTCGACCTGGTCATCTCGCATCACCGCTGGTCAGCAAGCGCCCTCGGGCTAGTGCGTGAACCGTGTCTCATCTCAAGGGGCATGCGCGGGATGCCGCACCCGTCGTCCAGCAGCGGCCTGCGGCCGACACGTCACCGCGCGCGCCGACAGGCAGCCCAACAGCCCGGCCCGTCACCGCATGGGCGACGGGCGGGTCAGCGGCCCGGCGCTCCGCCGCGCGGGTCGACCCCGGCGTCGACGAGCACGGCCTCGGCCGTCGGCACGTCGGTGATCAGCGAGCTGAACATCCCCGTCTTCGCCCCGGCACGGATGGAGGGCGCCTTCTCGCAGCCGGCGGCCAGGGCGATCGTGGTGGGGATCGCGCGCAGCGTCTCGAGCGGGAGCCGGACCAGGAACTCGGCACCGGGGAAGGTGAGGGTTGCGCCGTCCTCGTCGAAGAAGTGGAGGCACACATCCCCGGCCGCTGTCGCGAGCGCGGGCTCATGGCGCGGGACCACGGAGGTGAGGCTGGCGCGGCCGTCATAGGGGGCGCCGATGCCGACCACGGCCACGCGGGCCTCGTCCCAGAGGTCCACCACCGAGCGGAATCCGGGATCCTCCTGCAGCGACGCCCAGAGGGTGGGGCTGGTCAGCGCGGGAGCGAAGATGAAGCGGGGCTCCGCCCCGGTGCGGTCGGCGAAGCGCCGGACCGTCTCGTTGGTCTGGAAGGAGGGGTCCGGCTCCTGCTGACCGCCGACGGTGGGGACGATGCGCGCCCCCGGCATGCGCGGCATCCCGCCCATGCCGGCCACGGCGTGGATCGTCTTTCCGGAGGAGAGCAGCACGATCTCTCCTTCCTGGATCTCGAGGCTGCGCAGCTCCTCCCCCAGCAGGTCGCCGATGCCGCGGAACTCGCGCTGCACCTGGTCCCCCGGGGCGATCCGGACCGAGTCGATGCCCAGCAGGTCGCGCAGCCGTTCGGCGAGCTCGGTGAGGTCGACCGTGGGCACGTCCAGCACCTCGAAGCGCACCATGCCGATCCGGCGCGCCTCGGCGAGCAGCTTGCTGATGGACGGGCGGGAGACCCCGATCCGCTCGGCGACCTCGGCCTGGCGCTGACCGTCGAGATAGTAGGCGGTGGCGGCGCGATGCAGCAGCTGCATGTCCATCGACGTCTCGAGCATGGCGTCACTCCTGTCCCATGAGGCCGAGCCATACTCCATGGCTCGGGCGTGACAGAGGGTGCGGGCCTGCGACCGCGAGGGGTCGGCAGCGCAGTGCCGTCATCGCCACGTGGGAACAATAGTTCCGCACATTTGTCGTGGGTGCAAGCCTCGAGTTCGCTGCGGATGCTCGCCTCGAGTGTGCTGCGGGTGCACGCCGCGAGCGCAGCCCGAGTGCTGCTCGAGCTCAGGCTCGGACCCCCTCCGGCGAGGGGAGGCCTCGATGGCAGGATAGAGCGCGGGGCGAGCATCGGCGCGGCCGACGACAGAATTCGGACCGGACTCCGTTCCGAACGGGAGGCGAGACGACGAATGGCTGCTGGTGCAGGAACTGCGGCGGGTGCTGGGGCTGCGGCAGGCACGGGCGCTGGGGCTGGCGCGGGCGCGAGTGTCGGACACGCGAACGCAGTGCTCGGGATCGACGTCGGCACCTCGAGCACGAAAGGGGTGCTGGTCGCTCTCGACGGGACCATCCTGCGCACCGAGGTGCGCGGGCACGAGGTGCGCCGCCCTGCTCCCGGCCAGGTGGAGATGGACGCGGAGACCTGGTGGGACGAGTTCGTCTCGATCGCCCGATCCCTCACCTCCGCCGCCCGGACGGCAGGCCTCGAGGTGTCCGCGATCGGGCTCTCGGGGATGGGGCCCTGCGTGGTGCTCACCGATGAGCAGGGGATCCCGGTGCGGCCGGCGATCCTCTACGGCGTCGACTCCCGCGCCGAGCAGCAGATCAGGTCCCTCACCCATGTGCTCGGCCAGGAGGAGATCCTCGCCCACTGCGGCGTGGTCCTCACCGCACAGTCCGCGGGGCCGAAGATCACCTGGGTCGCCGAGCACGAGCCCGAGCTCTACGCCCGCGCTCGGCGCCTGTTCATGCCCGCCTCGTATCTCGCGTTCCGACTGACCGGGCAGTACGTGATGGATCATGTCAGCGCGAGCCAGACAGCCCCGCTGTACTGCCTGCGCCAGCAGGAATGGCATTCCTCCCGGTCCGGGCACGGCAGCACCGACATCGACTGGTCGCAGCACGTCGCCCCCGGCATCGAGCTGCCGGAGCTGCGCTGGGCGGGCGAGGCCGCCGGTTCCCTGGACCCGCAGGTCGCCGCGCTGGTCCCCGGCCTGCCGGCAGGCATCCCGGTGCTCAGCGGGACGATCGATGCGTGGGCGGAGGCGGTGAGCGTCGGCGCCACCGAGCCCGGGGACCTGATGCTGATGTACGGGACCACCACGCTCCTGCTGGCCACGACCCCCGAGCCGTTGGCCAGCCGCACGCTCTGGTCCACCCCGGGGGTGACCCCCGGCTCGTCGAGCCTGGCGGGCGGCATGGCCGCCTCCGGGGCCATCACCGGCTGGCTGCGGGAGCTCACCGGCGGAGCGGATTTCCCGGGGCTCCTCGCGGAGGCCGAGCGCAGCGGCCCGGGCGCGGGAGGCCTGGTGATGCTCCCGTACTTCGCCGGCGAGCGCTCCCCCATCGCCGACCCCGACGCGCGCGGCGTGGTCGCGGGGCTGACCCTCTCCCACACCCGCGGGGACCTGTACCGCGCGACGCTCGAGGCGGTGGCCTACGGGGTCCGCCATCACCTGGAGACGCTCGAGGCGGCGGGCCTGACCCCGGGCCGGGTGATGGCGGTGGGCGGCGGCACCCAGCACGACCTGTGGCCCCAGATCGTCTCCGACGTCACGGGGCTGACCCAGCAGATCCCCCGCAGCACCGTCGGCGCCTCCTACGGCGGCGCGATGCTGGCCGCCCGCCTCGCCCACGGCGTGGAGACCAGCACCTGGAACCGCACCGACCATCGGTGCGTCCCGAATCCGGCGCACCGTGCCCGGTACGACGAGCTGAACCGGCTCTACCGCGAGCTCTACCCGGCCACCCGGGAGATCACCCACGCCCTGGCCCGGATGCAGCGGGGCTGAGGCAGGCAGGGCCCCCAGCGGGCCGGGCACCGTGGATCCGGCCCCCGTCCCCGCCGGTGGCTCATCCCTCGAGCTTGGGCTGGATCTCCTTGGTGTAGATCCCCTCGAGGGTCTCCTTGAGCCCGTCCATCGCCTCCTGGACATCGCCCTCGGTGGTGACGACGGAGGCGATGGCCTCGGCCATCTCCTGGTCCGCGCCAGGCAGGAACACGCGGGCGAAGTCCTGGGGCTTGGTGACGTCCAGCTGGTCGACCGCGAGCTGGATCTGCGGGGTCTCAGCGGTGAGCTCGGTGAGGTCCGCGCTCTTGCGGATCGGCATATAGCCGGTGGCGGCGGAGAACGCGACGGTGCTCTCCGGTCGGCCCATGAACTCCATCAGCATGGCCCCGGCGAGCTGCTCCTCCTTGGTCACCGCGGCCGGGATTCCGAGCCCGGCGCCGCCGGTGGGGCAGACCGGCCCGTCCACGGACCCGCCGGGCAGGAAGCCCACGCCGACGTCGAAGGTCGCGGACTCGAGCACCCCCACCAGCGAGCCGGTGGAGGCGATGGTCGAGGAGCACACCCCGGCGGCGAAGGTGTCGGCCGAGTCGCTCGAGGCGACCTGTGCCCAGCCCTTGGAGAACACCGAGTCCTGCACCCACTGCAGGGCTTCGACGGCTGCCGGCTCTGCGCAGGTGATCGTCCACTCGTCGGACCATGCGGCATCCTGGCCCCACAGCACGTTCTGCAGGGTCCAGCCTGCGTAGCCGGCGAGGTCGGGGTACATATACGCAGTCTCGGACTCGGTGAGCTTCGGCGCCCACTCCTCGAACTCGCTCCAGGTCTCCGGGGCGCGGTCGGGCAGCCCGGCGGCGGAGAAGTGGTCCTTGTTGTAGTAGAACAGCGGCGTGGAGCGGCCATAGGGCAGGGCCCACTGCTGGTCGTCGTACTGGTAATCCTGGACCAGCGAGTCCCGGTAGTCGGACAGGTCGATCTCGAGCTGCTCGACGAGGGAGTCGATCGGGATGACGTTGCCGTTGAGGAAGTACCGGAACCACCAGACGTCCGAGAGCACCACCACGGCGGGAAGCCCGGAGTTCGCGGCCTGCGCGGTCTGGAAGCGCTGGGCGATCTCCTCGTAGTTCGAGCCCGCCGTCACGTGGTTGACCTCGATGCCGGTCTCCTCGGTGAAGGCGGCGAGCAGCTGCGCCTCGACCTCCTGGGAGCCACCGGGGTGGTTGGTCCAGAAGTCGATCTTCTTGGCGGGCTCGACACCGGAGAAGTCGAGGTCGAGCTCCTCGCCGCCGCCGGCACCGCCGCCGCCACCGCCGACCTCAGGGCCGCCGCCGCAGGCGGCGAGGCCCAATGCCCCGGCACCGGCGACACCGAGGCCGAGCAGGGAGCGTCGGCTGAACCCGCGCGGAAGGTGAAGTGAACTGGTCATGGGACATGGTCCTTTCAGGGGTGGTGGACGGACGCGGGCGCGTCAGCCGGTCACGCTGCCTTGGGTGAGGCCGGAGACGATGTGCCGTTGCAGCATCGCGAAGACGATCAGGACCGGGGCGATCACCAGGACCGTGCCGGCCATGAGGATGCCCCAGCCGGAGCCGGTGTTGCCCTCGGAGTTCTGCAGGGCGGTGAGCCCCACGGGCAGGGTCATCCGGCTGGCATCGGAGGTGATGATCAGGGGCCAGATGTAGTCGTTCCACTCGGTGACGATCGTGACCAGGGCGACTGTGGCCACGGTCGGCACCGAGATCGGCACCACCACGGACCGCAGGGTGCGCAGATGCCCGGCGCCGTCGATCTCGGCGGCCTCGATCATCGTCGGCGGGATGGTGAGGAAGTACTGGCGCAGCAGGAACGTTCCGAAGGCGGTGCCGAGGCCCGGCAAGATGATCCCCCAGTAGGTGTTCACCCCTCCGAGCCCGGCGATCAGCACGTAGTTGGGGAGGATCGAGACCTGCGGCGGCACCATCAGTGCGACCAGGATCAGCACGAAGATGACGCGCTTGAAGGGGAAGCGCACGAAGACCAGCGCATAGGCGGTGAAGACCGCCAGCAGCACCTTGATGCTCGACCCGATCGTGGTCACGATGACCGAGTTCAGGAAGAACCGCGGGATCGGCACCGAGTTCCAGGCGGCTTCGTAGTTCGCGAGCGACGGGCTCTCGGGCAGCACCACCAGGTCGGTGGAGAGGATCTCGTGCGGCGCCTTGAAGGAGCTGATCATCATCCACAGCAGCGGCAGCACCATCACCACGGTCGCCAGGATCAGCGGCAGATAGCCGGCGGTGATCGTGGAGACCAGGTTGACCCGGGTGAACGGGCCGTTCTTCCGGGGCTTCGGTGCGGGCCGGTCCATGGTCGCCTGCTCGGGGCGGGGAAGGGTGGGCGTGCTCATGCGTAGTGCACCTTCCGCTCGACGAACATGATCTGGGCGACGGTCATCACGATCAGGATGACGAACAGGAGCACTGAGATCGTGGCCGAATAGCCGGCCCGGGAGTAGCCGCCGAACGCCTGCAGGTAGGACTCGAAGATCATCGTGTTGGTGCCACGCCCGGTGGGCGTCATGATCCGCAGCAGGTCGAAGGCCTGCAGGCTGTTCAGGGTGGTGGTGATCAGCAGGAAGAACGTGGTGGGCGACAGCAGCGGGATCGAGATGCTGAAGAAGCGGCGAGCCGCACCCGCGCCGTCGAGCTGGGCGGCGTGCATGACGTCCTGCGGCAGAGACTGCAGCCCGCCGAGGTAGACGATCGCGCAGTACCCGAGGTTCTTCCAGACGTACACGATCATCACCATGACCAGCGACATGTCCGGGTCCAGGAACCACTGCGGGCTCCCCATGCCCAGCTGGCGCAGGATCCATCCCAGCGCCCCGAAGTTCGGGTCGAAGATGAACAGCCACACCAGGCCCACACCGACGCCGGAGAGCACGTAGGGAGCGAAGACCGCCGAGCGGGCGAGGGTGCGGCCGGGGATGTTGATGTTCAGCGCGAGCGCGATCAGCAGTCCCAGCACCATCGCGCCGCCCACGGTGACCAGGGTGAAGATCACGGTGATCCGCAGGCTCGTCAGGCCCTCCTCGGAGGTGAAGAATTCGACGTAGTTGCCCAGCCCGATGAACGTCGCGGTGCGCGAGCCCAGCGTCCAGTCCAGCATCGAGTACTGGATGTTCAGGATCAGGGGACGGTAGGTGAACATCGCGATCAGCACCAGGTTCGGGGCGGCGAAGGCGAGGAACACGAGGGCGTCGCGCCGCGCTCGTCGGCTCATCCGGCGGCGTCGCAGCGGGGGCCTGCCCGTCGATGCCTGGGCGCGGCCGGCGGCCTCCGGAACCAGGGCCCGCGGGGTATCTGCACCCGGGACCCGATTCGGGGAATCGGTCATGAGGAGCTCATTCGGTCAGGGAGGAAGCGTCCCACCGGCCTCGGTGCCGGCGGTGGACCCCATTATGGGCACTGCAGGGAGTTCCGGGTCACGTTTGCGCAAGTCCGGGTTTGCACGAGTCCGGGTTTGCGCGAGTCCGGGTTTGCGCGAGTCCGGGCGCCGTGCCTCGACTCGCCCCGGTGGAGGGTCGGGCCGACGCCGGCATCATCGCCCGCCACGCGCGGACCCCGCGTACGGTGGGCCGGACCGACGAGCTGCTCGTCGGCGCTCTGCATCACCCCGCGGAACTGGAGGGTCCCATGCACGCCGAACGCATCACCGATTCGATCTGCCATCACGCCGAGGGACCGTACTGGTCCGACACCTGGGGCGGCCTGCGCTGGGTGGACATGCTCGCCGGGGACATCATGCACCTGGGCCCGGAGGGATCGGTCCGGGCCGGCGGCGCGCCCCTGCTGGCGGACGGCCCCGGTGGCGAGGTGACCCGCTTCCCGGCCCCGAGCTCGGTGGTCGCCTGTGTGCGTCCGGCCTCGAGCGGCGGCGCCGTGCTCGCGCTCGAGAAGGGCTTCGGGCTCGAGGACGCCGATGGCTCGATCGAGCCGCTGCCAGACCTGTGGGACGAGCCGGTACGGATGAACGAGGGGGCCATCGCCCCGGACGGCTCGTTCCTGTGCGGCACGATGGGCTACGGAGCTCCGCAGGGTGCGGCCGCGATGTGGCGGCTGCGACCCGACGGCACCACCACCCGTGAGTTCGGTGATCTGACGATCTCCAACGGTCTCGCGTTCACGGCCGACGGCACCCGCGCCTTTTACGTCGACACTCCGACCGGCCGGGTGGATCTCTTCGACTGGTCCGACGAGGACGGGCTCGTGGAGCGCAGGCCTTTCGCCGACCTGAGCGGCGAGGACGGCCATCCCGACGGCCTCTGCCTCGATGCCGAGGGCCGGGTGTGGGTGGCGATGCACTCCGGCAGTCAGGTGCTCGGCCTCGACGAGCACGGCGCGGTGGCCGAGAAGATCTCGGTGGACGCCCGTCAGGTCACCGCCTGCACCTTCGGCGGCGCGGACAGGTCGACCCTGTTCATCACCACCAGCCGCGAGAACCTGCCCGACGGGGAGGATCCGGCGGCCGGATCGCTGTTCGCAGTGCGACCCGGGGTGCGCGGGCCGGAGACAGAGCTGCTCTTCGGCGGCTGACCCGGCCCGGGCGCACTGCCGCACCCGGCGCCCAGCGCCCAGCGCCCAGCGCCCATAATCGGATGATTCCGAGCCAGAAATGTGGAAGATCTGGCTCGGAATCGTCCGATCCATCGCGGCCGCATGGCCTCAAACGGGAGCGGGCCTCTGGCGTGGCGACCCGGTGCTCCCTGCGGCTCAGACGGTGCCGGTGGTGCCCCTGGGGCCGGCGGCGGGTGCGGCCCCGGCCGCCCCCGCGCTGCGGTCACGGGCCTCGCCGCTGGCGAAGGATTCGAGCATGTCTTCGAACTCCTCCATCGCCTTCGCGGGCGGCTGCGGGGTGACCAGGCTGACCACCACGGCGAGCACCAGGCAGACCAGGAAGCCGGGAATGATCTCGTACAGGTGCTGTTCGCCGAACAGACCCCACGCGACATCGGGGGAGAACTGTCCCCAGACGAAGGCCACCGCGGCACCGGCGACCATGCCCGCTGCGGCACCGGCCGCGGTGAGGCGACGCCAGAACAGCGACAGGAGCACGATCGGCCCGAAGGCGGCGCCGAAGCCGGCCCAGGCGAAGGCCACCAGGCCGAGCACGGAGCTGCCCGGGTCCAGGGCCAGCAGCACCGCGATGATCGAGACCACCAGCACACCGATGCGGCCGCCCCACAGGGCGCCCTTGGCACTGAGCCTGATACCGATGCCGCCCATGAGGTCCTCGATGAGCGCCGAGCTGGAGACGATCAGCTGTGAGGAGATGGTGGACATGATCGCTGCGAGCACCGCAGCCAGCAGCACGCCGGCGATCAGCGGATGGAACAGCAGCTGCGAGAGGTCCAGGAACACCGACTCGCCGTTCTTGGTGTCTGTGAGGATCGCGTCCGCGTTCTGCTGGAAGTACGCCAGGCCGGCGAGTGCGGTGAACACGGCGCCGATCACGCAGATGATCATCCAGCTCATGCCCACGACCAGGCCGTACTTGGCATCCCGCGAGGAGCGCAGCGCCATGAAGCGCACGATGATGTGCGGCTGGCCGAAGTAGCCCAGGCCCCAGGCCAGCGCCGAGATGATGCCGATGGCGGTGCCGCCGGAGGTCATGGAGCCGAAGTCGGCATTGACCTCGCGCACGGAGGCGAACATCTGCGCCGGTCCGCCAACCACGAACATCGCGGTGACCGGCACCAGGATCAGGGAGACCAGCATGATCATGCCCTGGACCACATCCGTATAGCTGGCGCCGAGGAACCCGCCGAACAGGGTGTAGAGGATGGTGACGCCGCCGACCAGCAGCATGCCGGTGAGATAGGGCCCGCCGAACATCGACTGGAAGAACACGCCGCCGGCGACCATGCCCGAGGAGACGTAGAAGGTGAAGAACACCAGGATGATCAGGCCCGCAGCGATCCGCAGAACGTTGGTGCGGTCGTGAAGGCGGTTGCCGAAGAAGCTCGGCACGGTGATCGAATTGCCGGCGATCTGCGTGTACTGCCGCAGCCGAGGGGCCACGAAGAACCAGTTCAGGCCGGCGCCGACGGTGAGGCCGACGGCGATCCACGCCTCGACCAGACCATTCATGTAGAGCGCACCCGGCAGGCCCATCAGCAGCCAACCGGACATATCGGAGGCGCCGGCGGACAGGGCGGCGACGAACGGATGCAGCTGGCGTCCGCCGAGCATGTAGTCCTCACCGCCCTTGGTCTTGCGGAAGGCGTACATGCCGATGCCGATCATCGCGAGGAAGTAGACGGCCAGTGCGACGAGTTTGAAGGCGAGATCCATGGGAGGACTCCGATCTCAGATGCGGGGAAGTGGGGAGGTGGGGAGTGGGGAATGGGACAGGACGACTGCTCGGCGCGCCTGCTCAGCACCTCACGGCGCGGCAACGGAACGCCGCACGGCGTCTGGGTCGGTGGTGATCTCTCCGACCGTACTCGCCGCGAACTGCCGAGGTGGGGGAATCGCAGTCATGCATCGACGACGGATCGTCGACGACCCTGCTGGTCACAGCACTGTGAAACGGGCCCTGCCCTCCGGCGTGGCGGAGCGTGATCCACCTCACCCGCCAGGGTCTCACACGAGCAGATTGCTACCGAAGGGTCACCCTCGCGCGTCGACCGTGTACGACAGCCCTGCGCACGCGGCTCCCATCGGGAAGCACGTGCACAGGGCTGTGCAACTCCGCTGTGCTCAGCGGGTCAGCTGTACAGAGCCTCGGTGTCGTCGTCGACCCAGTCCAGGGTGCGCTCGACGGCCTTCTTCCACAGGCGCATGTAGCGGTCGCGGGTCTCGTCGTCCATCGCGGGCTCCCAGCGCTTGTCCTCGGCCCAGTTGTCGATGACGTCCTGCTCGCCGTCCCAGAAGCCCACGGCGATCCCGGCCGCGTAGGCGGCGCCGAGCGCGGTGGTCTCGATGACCTTCGGACGCACCACGGGCACGCCGAGGATGTCGGCCTGGAACTGCATGAGGGTCTCGTTCATGACCATGCCGCCGTCGACCTTGAGCTCCGAGAGCTCCACGCCCTCGCTCTCGGCGTCGGCGACCATCGCATCCAGCACCTCGCGGGACTGGAAGGCCGTGGCCTCCAGGGTGGCCCGGGCGATGTGGTTCTTGTTGTGGAAGCGGGTCATGCCGACCATCGCACCGCGCGCGTCGGAGCGCCAGTGCGGGGCGAACAGGCCCGAGAAGGCCGGGACGATGAACAGGCCACCGTTGTCGTCGACCTTCTTCGCGAGATCCTCGATCTCGGGGGCGTCCTTGATCAGGCCCAGGTTGTCGCGCACCCACTGCACGAGCGAGCCGGTCACGGCGATCGATCCCTCGAGGGCGTAGACCGGCTTGTTGTCGCCGATCTTGTAGGCGACGGTGGTGAGCAGCCCGTTCTCGGAGCGCACCAGGTCCTCACCGGTGTTGATCAGCATGAAGTTGCCGGTGCCGTAGGTGTTCTTGGCCTGGCCCACCTCGAAGCAGGCCTGGCCGAAGGTCGCGGCCTGCTGGTCCCCGAGGATGCCCGCGATCGGGGTGTCGATGAGCAGGTCGTTCTTGCGGCCCTTGCCGTACACCTCGGAGGAGGAGCGGATCTCCGGGAGCATGGACAGCGGGATGCCCATGTCCTTCGCGATGTCCTCGTTCCAGTCGAGGGTGTCGATGTTCATCAGCATCGTGCGCGAGGCGTTGGTGACGTCGGTGACGTGCACGCCGCCCTTGCTTCCGCCGGTGAGGTTCCACAGCAGCCACGAGTCGGTGTTGCCGAACAGCAGCTCCCCGGCCTCGGCCTTCTCCCGGGCACCGTCGACGTTGTCGAGGATCCACTTCACCTTGGGACCGGAGAAGTAGGTCGCCAGCGGCAGGCCCACGCGCTCCTTGTACTTGTCGGCGCCCTCGTCGCCGGCGAGCTCGTTGCAGATCTTCTGCGTGCGGGTGTCCTGCCAGACGATCGCGTTGTAGACCGGCTCGCCGGTCGCCTTGTCCCACACCACGGCGGTCTCGCGCTGGTTGGTGATGCCCACGGCCGCGATCTGGTGGCGGTTGATCTCGGCGTTCACGAGCGCCTTGCCGACCACATCGCGGGTGTTCTTCCAGATCTCCTTGGGGTCGTGCTCGACCCAGCCGGACTTCGGGAAGATCTGCTCGTGCTCCTTCTGGCCGCTGGAGACGATCTGACCGGCATGGTCGAAGATGATCGCGCGGGTCGAGGTGGTGCCCTGGTCGATCGACATGATGTACATCGTCTGGTCGTTCATCGGAACTCCTTCGTCGTGGATGAGAGGTCGTGAGGTCGCAGCGCCACGCTCGGGCGCGAGACTGCTGGTTCGAACAGAGGTGCTGCTCAGAAGTAGAGGATCGAGGCGAGGCCCGCGAGGGTACCGCCGATCATGGGGCCGACGATCGGCACCCACGAGTATCCCCAGTCGTTGCCGCCCTTGTGCTTGATCGGGAGGATCGCGTGCGCCACGCGCGGCCCGAGGTCTCGGGCGGGGTTGATGGCATAGCCCGTCGGCCCGCCGAGGGAGGCGCCGATGGCGAGCACCAGCAGGGCGACCGCGAGGGGGCCGAGCTCATGCGGGGTGTTGCCGAACATGATGATCACGAACACCAGCACGAAGGTCGCGATGATCTCCGTGACCACATTCCAGCCGCGGGAGCGGATCTCCGCACCCGTGGAGAAGGTACCCAGGATGGTGCCGGCGTCCGTCTCCTGGTCGTAGTGGTTCTTGTACGCGAGCCAGGCCAGCACGGCGCCGAGGAAGGCACCGATCAGCTCTGCCACGAAGTAGGTGATCGTGGTGCCGAAGGTCATCGGGATGCCTGGCGCGTACTCGGTGGCCTCGCTCGTGAGCAGGCCGATGGTGACCGCGGGGTTCAGGTGGGCGCCGGTCTTGAAGGCGGTCCAGACGCCGGCGAAGACCGCCAGTCCCCAGCCGAAGTTGATCATCAGCCAGCCGCCGCCGTTGCCCTTGGTCTTGCCGAGGATGGCGTTGGCGACGACGCCACCGCCCAGCAGCGTCAGCATCGCGGTGCCCGCGATCTCGGACAGCAGGATGGTTCCGAGTGTTTCCATGTGTGGTTCTCCTCAGCGATCCGCGTCGGTGCGGATCGGATTCCGGCTGAGATCGGGCTCCGCGACGTCCATGCCGCGGCATCAGTGGGCACGGCATGTCGGACGGGTGACGCCGGCCCGGCCGCTCGTCATGGAGCGGGGGCGCGTCGGGCGGAACTCGGATCGGCCGGTCGCAGAGCTCGGGGAGAGCTCTGCGGGGGCGCACGCGGTGCGCGCCCCACGCAGTGCCCGGATCTCGTCTCCGGGCACAGGGTCGGTCATCGTCGGGTGGGCACCTCCGGGGCGTCGGCGAGGCGGGCTGCTGCCTGCTCATCGCTGGTGGTGCGTTCGCCGTCCAGACGGGCGGCGATGAGATTGCGGTAGGTCTCGACCTCGCGGCGGCGGGCGGCATCGTCCCAGCCCAGCTCGGGCCCGACGAGCGCAGCGACCTCTGCGGCCGCGTCGACGCCGCGGTCGCGGGTCTCGTAGTCCAGGCGGGTGCGGCGCTGGAGGATATCCGCCAGGTGGCGCGCGCCCTCGGCACGGACCGCGTACAGCGCCTCAGCCCGCAGGTAGCGCGGGGCGTGCTCGAGAGGCGCCCCGAGAACGGGATCCTCATCGATCAGCGCGAGCACATCGGTCAGCAGGGCGCCGTAGCGGAACAGCAGCCGGTCCACCCGGATCTCGTCGAAGCCGTAGCGTCGGCCGATCTCCCGCTTGTCGCGCATGAGCGCCTCATAGCCCTGGGCGCCGATCACGGGGATCGAGCGGGTCAGGCTCGGGCGGCCCGGCTGGGAGTCCTTGATCGCGAAGTCGACGACGTCCTCGGCCATCACCCGGTAGGTGGTGTACTTCCCGCCCGCGATCGCGGACAGCCCCGGCTCGACCTCCATGACGGTGTGCTCACGGGAGACCTTCGTGGACGAGGAGGAGCCGCCTGCGCCCTTCTTCACCGGCTGCAGCAGCGGGCGCAGGCCGGAGTAGACGCCGATGACGTCCTCGCGGCCGAGGTCCTCCGCGAGCACGGCGTTGGCGTGCTCGAGCACGTACTCGATGTCGTCGCTGGTCGCGCCCACGTCGCGCGGGTCCTGGGTCCACGGGGTGTCGGTGGTGCCGATGACCCAGTACTCGTCCCACGGGATGATGAACAGGACCGACTTCTCGGTCTGGGTGATGATGCCGGTGTCCGGCACAGCGGAGATCCGATCGCGGTCCACGACGATATGGACGCCCTTGGAGGCGAGCACCTCGAGACCGGCATCGGCCCCGGCGAGCTCCTGCTGGTCCTGGGTCCAGACGCCGCCGGCGAGGACGGTCGCGCGGGCGTGGACGTCGAACTCCTCGCCGGTCTCCTCGTCGCGCATCCGGGCACCGATGACGCGGGTGCCCTCGTGCAGGTAGTCCACGACGGTGGTGTAGTTGGCGACCACGGCGTCATGCTGCGCGGCAGAGCGCACCAGCATCATCACGAAGCGGGCGTCGTCCATCTGCGCGTCGTAGTACTCGAGCGCGCCGACGGCCTTCTCGCCGTCCAGGCCCGGGAAGACCTCGAGCATCTTGTCGTGCAGGAGGTGGCGGTGGAAGGGGACGGCACGCTTGTGGCCGATGGACTGCATCGCGTCGTAGAGCATCACGCCGGAGCCGATGAAGGCACGGTCCACGACCTTCTTGAAGAAGGGGAAGACGAACTTGATGGGCTTCACCAGGTGCGGAGCCGTGTGCTGGATCAGCAGGTCACGCTCACGCAGCGCTTCGGCGACGAGCTTGAAGTCGAGCATCTGCAGGTAGCGCAGGCCGCCGTGCATCAGCTTGGAGGAGCGCGAGGAGGTGCCGCTGGCCCAGTCGTGAGATTCCACGAGGCCGACGGAGAGACCGCGGGTGGCAGCATCGAAAGCGGCCCCGGCCCCGTTGACCCCGCCGCCGACGACGAGCACGTCGAGCGGGTCCTGTGCGGTCGCGGCACGCAGACGCGCGAGGTGCTCCTCCCGGCTGGCCGGGGTGAGGGCGGACCGCTGCTGATCGGACACGTGGGTGCTCCTTTGCCGTGACGTCTTCGGGTGCCGCATCCTGCGGGCACCCGTCACCGACATCGTGGAACCTCCGTGCAGGCTGATGCAAGCCGGATGCACGAACGTGCAACACTGGGTGCATGATCCCCGAGGGCCGCCTGGAAACCGCGTTCGCGGCTGCACGGATGTACTACGGCGAGGGCCAGACGATGGAGGCGATCGCGGGCTCGCTGTCCGTCTCCCGCTCCACCGTCTCCCGCATGCTCGCCGACGCCCGTACGGCCGGGCTGGTGCAGATCTCGCTGCGCCCGCCGGAGGCGCACCGGGTGGAGGAGCTCGGTCGGCGCATCGCTCGGCAGTACGGGGTCCAGGCGCATGTGGTGCCGATGGGCACAGGCGCGGACGAGCGCGAGCGCCTGCACACGGTCGTCGAGACCGGCGCGACCCTGCTCGACGAGATGCTGGAACCCGGGACCACCCTGGGCATCGCCTGGGGCACCACCATGGCGGCTCTGCTCAGCAAGGTCCGGACGAGGCCGGTGCCGGGGATGCGGATCGTGCAGCTCAACGGCGCGATCAACGTGGAGGGCTCGGGACTGACCTACATCGCCACCGTGCTCGCCCGCGCGGCCACCCGCTGGGATGCGACCGTGCACCAGTTCCCGGTGCCCGCCTTCTTCGACTACCCCGCGACCCGCGAGGCGATGTGGCGAGAGCGCTCCGTGCAGCGGGTCCTGGACGTGCAGCAGCAGGCGACGGTCGCGGTGTTCAGTGTCGGGGCGTTCGACGCCGAGGTGCCCAGCCACGTCTACACGCACAACTACCTCACCGAGGAGGACCTCCACTCGCTGCGGGCCGACGGCGCGGTGGGCGATGTGTGCACTGTCTTCCTGCGCGCCGACGGCGGCTACCGCGACATCGCGATGAACGCCCGTGGCTCCGGCACCTCACCGGATCAGCTCGCCCGGATCCCGCGCCGCCTGCTCGTGGCCTCCGGCTCCCGCAAGGCGCTCCCCCTGCGTGCGGCGCTGCGGGCCGGCGTCGCGACCGACGTGGTCCTCGACGAGGTCACCGCCGCGCACCTGCTGGCCCTCCGCTGAGACGCTCCGCCATCGCCCACACCCCGCGCCGCGCGAGCTGCGTCATGCGTCCCGTGCCCTGAGTCGCCCCGCGCCCTGAGCCGCTCGCTCTGCGCCCCGCGCCGCCCGCACCGTGCGCCGCGCTCTCTGCGTCGATTCCGGTCGATTCCGAGCCCGAACATGCCCCCGTCAGGCGCGGCATCGTCCGGGCCCGCAGGGGGGCGACCCCACCCGCGCGGTAAAGCCCCCCCC